>CAWUNB010000053.1:0-10735 GCA_963923745.1 uncultured Thiotrichales bacterium | reverse complement strand
TAATTAACTGCATTAGTAAGTAAATTACCAAACAACGTTCGTAAATGTTCATCCGTGGCAACAACCATTAGTGGTCCTGGAAGAGCGGCTAAAATAACTTGAACGTTACGAATTTTACCAATTTGCTGAGCTTCCTCAATTTTACGTATCAGCGGTGGGAGTAAATCAAATGGCCGTAATTGATCTTCGTTGGCAATATAACTTTTAAGGTTAGCAAGACGAATTGTATCGCTGATTCTTTCCAACAAACGATCGCAGCGTTGACCGATACGCTGGACAACTTCCTGAGCCCGGCTTGGCAAAGGACCAGCGTAACCATCTCGCAAAGTATAGACATAGCTTTTAATAGCTGCGAGGGGAGCTTTTAATTCATGGGTAGCGTGCAAGGTTGCTTGATTCTTTGCTTCACTCAATCGTTGCATTGCCCAATAATCTGCTTCTAATTTTAACTCACCTTTAATCAATCGCTCAGCAATATGGCTTACTAAATACCAACAATATAGAGAGCAACAAGTAAGTATTCCCATATACATTAAAATTCTCAATGAATCATTAATCATAGTTTGTTTAACACCATCATAAATAGTAATAACCGGTACCATACCAATTAATTCTAATATCAAAGGCAAAGTAATAACTGTTAAACCCATTAAGCAAATAAAAAGACTCTGTCGTTTGGTAAAAAACAAGGCAGAAAGAATAATATTGGGGAGCACTAAAAACATAACTGGAATTTCAATGCTACCGGTAGCATAAACGATCGCCGCCAAAGCAATATAATCACCAAGTACCTGCAAAAAACTTGCTATACGTAATTGCTGCGTTTCAACTAAGCGCTCATCAAATTGATAAGTTTGATGGCGATGCCATAAGTTATTAGTTAATAAGAATAATCCCGCCCCTAAAAAATAACGAGAATCAATGTTGGTTAAGGTTGTTAGTGGCAATAAAATATATCCAGCTAGACAAGCGAAAATAAACATCCACCGGATCTGAATTAACCAATGTAACCGACGTATTAATTCACGGATGTGAAAATGAGGCACCCGTTGAGTCTGATCGATCTCATCTGTATTTTGCATCATGCGGTCAAGGACATGAACCATTTAATTGATTGATAACAGCCAGAATATCTCGAGACAAACAGTCCCAATTTTTTTGCACTGAAATACTCAAAGTCTCCCCCAAGAAACAAGCAGGCTGAACTCCAAAAAACCAGACTGGTTGTTTAAAGCCTAAAGCATCAGCCAATATTAATGCCGTTGCAATGCCAAAACCATGGGAAGAAACAGTAGCTAGTGGCTCATGAAGCAATACTTCGGCTCGACTCATTAGCTTCCCCACCCCTGGGGAAAGTTCCATTTCTGCACTATCCACCAAAAGAACCGGGCCAGCCAAAGAAAGCAAAAAATAAGTTAGCGTTAACGCATCGGCATCTTCCCAGTAACAAGTAACAACTCCTGCGGGACGACAATCAGTCAACCAATCTACCAGGGCTAGTCCTACCCCATCGTCACCACGGAACCGGTTTCCTAAGCCTGCTACTGTTAACATGGATTGAGAACAACAAGCTAGCTAACAAATTCTACATTCAGCATATGAACTGAACAGGAAATACAGGGATCATAAGCCCGTAACAACATTTCCATATGGAGCGCCAGCTCATCTTGGCCCATGCTAGGTAACATTTGGGGAACAAAAGCTTTCATATCTCGTTCAATGTTATTAATGTTTTGACTAGTAGGAATAACAGCATTAGCTCCACAACAGCGCCCAGCAGAATCAAATGTGTACTCATGAAACAGAATACCTCGGGGAACTTCAGTGGCACCGTAACCAACACCCGCTCGAGGTTGATAAGCGATATCTTCAGTCTGCATTCCACGATTCAACAGTGTTTCTAATTGAAGCAAACTGTCATGGGCACAGTGAATAATTTCTACTACTTGAGCAATATTATTCATATAAGGATTATAACAAGGAATTTTAAGACCTAACTCTTCCGCAACTTGTTGAGCCTGCGGATGCAGTTGAGCAAAATTGTTATTAACTCGAGCCAATGCTCCGACCATGTAGCTTTCCCGGTGCCAACGAGACCATTGAGTGGTGGAATGGGCAACGGTAAATTCATTAGTTACTTGTCGATAATTTGCTACTGGAACGCTACCTTTAAGATCAGAACTATAGATATCACCCTCGTAGAGGGCGTATTCATGGGGATGTTTAAGAGAAACGAATTCTGTTTCTCGCTCATAGGATGGAATTTTGAGGGATTTTATTAACGGAATAGTGGCTTGGTAGTCTGGTATTGCGGCTTTGAGGCGATGATAGAGACCTTCTATTTCTGCCATATCAGGAAGTTTACGCCACCCCTTAAGGGTATTGGCCATAGGATGAAGCGTGCGTCCACCAAATATAGCCGTATAATCATTCGCCAATTTTTTTAACGACAGTGCACGTTTTACGACTTCAGGGTGAGACTTAGCCAGGGGTAAAACACTGGGAGCACCAACAAAATCTGGAATCGCTAAAAAAAACACATGTAACACATGACTTTGAAGAAATTGCGATTGATTGAGTAACTTACGCAACAACAAAGTTTGTTCACTGATAGTTATTCCCTGCGCTTCTTCTACCGCTTTAGTTGCCGCAAGCTGATGCCCCACACAGCAGATACCGCAAATACGACTCACGGTTTGTGGAACATCATGGGGTAACATACCCCGGACAAAATTTTCAAAAAATCGATGAGCTTCCACTATGGATAATTTTACTTCTTCTACTTCGCCGGCCCGAGTATTGATACGAATACTCCCGTGACCTTCGACACGAGTAACGTGATCAATACGAATATTATAAGTTTTTCCCTGATTCATAGCCCTCTCCCAATACGTTCACTGCTGCAATGAAGCCGATAGCGATTAAGAATTTCTTGATCAGAAATGCCCATTTTTTGCATTTGTTGACGGTGGGCATCTAAATTGGCGTAGGGCAACAGACCACGACAAGCATCGCAAAGATGACCTTTAGTAACACAAATGGCTTCACATCCTCCATAAGCAATGGGTCCCATACAAGCTAATCCTCGATCGTAAACACACTCATTACCTGCCTTTTTGCATTCCATACAAACAGGATTGGCAGGAAAAGAAGGATTTTGTCCAGTCAATAGCGACTTCACCAAATGGAGAAATTCTTTGGGCACCATGGGACAACCACGAAGAAAGAAATCCACCGGTACAACTTCGTGAACAGCCCGTACCCGCCCATGAGCCCATAACGGCCAATACTTAGGGTCGGTTTGTACTCGATTACGGGCCTCTTCACCATAAATAAGTTTAAAATGCTCTGCTGGAGCAATAAAATTGGCGCGTGCTTGCACATTGCCGTTACAGGCACAAGCTCCCAATGCCACTAAATACTTGGAGCGAGAACGAATATTCTGAATACGTTCTACATCCTCTTCGCGATGAATGCTCCCTTCAATAAAAGCAATATCGTAACGGGCACCCTTTTCGGAAATTGCTTCACGAAATTCAACTAAATCTATTCGCTCAAGAATCGCTAATAATTGATCTTCACAATTAAGGAGGGCGAGCTGACAACCTTCGCAACTCGCAAAGTCGAAGAAGGCTACTTTTGGCTTTGGTGTTGTAGTCATAGTAAAGCCTCCGGGTATTCCTGGATATCGCTAAAGCGGAACACCGGCCCTTCTTGGCAACAGTAAGCACCGTTAATTTGACAGTGGCCGCATTTACCTACTCCACAACGCATTCGCCGTTCCAGATCGACATAAATATTCTGTGCTGGAATTCTATAATGGTAATGAGAAAATAATTCCATTAAAACAAACTTATACATCACCGGTGGACCGCAAAGAATAACTCGCAAATTAGTTGGATCCAAATTCAACTTGGCAATTGGCTGAGTAACTAGTCCTACTTGACCATCCCACGGCAAATGTTCTGTACGATCGACTAATTCAATAATCTCTGTATTATAAAGCCGCCAATCAGCTAATTCATCCCGGAATAAAGCTTCGGCAGGAGTACGAGAGCCAACGATTAGAGTAAAGCGACCAAACCGATCCCGTTCGGCTATAACAGCCCCGATCAACGAACGCAGAGGGACAAGACCCAACCCCCCAGCAATAATGAGTAAATCTCTCCCATAAAAATCAGCAAGGTGAAAACCAGAACCAAATGGACCACGCACTCCAACTTGAGAGCCTGGCTCTAAATTGTGAAATACGCCGGTTACGTTACCAACACGGCGAATAACAGTCTCTAAGATGTTATCTGAGCGAGGTGGGCTAGTGATGGAAATAGCGGACTCGCCCATGCCAAGCAAAGAGAGCATGACGAATTGCCCAGGTCGATGCCCTAATGGGCGCTGTAGTTCAAAACGAAAAAATTTTTCCCGAACAGTTAGATCTTTAATTTCAATAAGTCGCGCTGGCTGGGGTAAATATAATTCGTCATTTACCGTAACAAAACTCACGGGGCACCTCCACCGGTGACCGCTAAATCATTAACAATGTCAAAAATATCAATACCGGTAGTACATTGACGGCCACAACGACCACAACCGACACAAAAACTACCCAAATCATAGCGGGTAGGTAAAAACTCAAATTTGCGCTGGAGGCGATGGCGTTGACGTTCTGCGGGAGTATGACGAAAGTCATGACCACCCGCGACAACGGCAAAACTGGGGTTCATGCAACCATCCCAACTTCGCACACGACTACCCGACTGACCATCTAGGGCTAAATCATCATGCACCTCAAAACAATAGCAGGTAGGACAAACTAAATTACAGGTACTACAGGAATAGCAACGCTCAGCATAACGCTCGTAGATAGGAGAGCGATAAGTCTTTTTCATCAATGCCGCTAAGGAGGAAACCGGAACTTTAAATTGACGTCCAAAAGGATCCGGTCGAGTTAATTCTGCTTGATAACGCAATTCCTCTGCCCGTTCTGGAGAACAATCTTCTCCTGTTAAAGAAATTAATAATTCCTCCCCCCGTGAATTTAGGGCTTCAACTAATAAATCTTCCGCTATTTCAGTGATAAAAACATCTGCCCCATCACGCTGATTTAGTGAACCAGTGGTACCACAGAAACAGTGACTATCGCAGGGAGTTAAGCAAGTATAAGCAACAATAGCTGTATTATTACGTCGATGCCAATACAGGGGATCAACAGGAGGTGTAGAAAATACGGCATCCATTTGTACCATAGCCCGCAAATCACAGGGGCGGATACCAGCTAAAATCCGTTTAGTATTATCAAATACTGGCGTAACGCTAAACCCTTCCCCAGGAACATGCTTAAAGTTAAACATGACTTCCTGATCGGGCGTAATTTGCTTACTGGGTGGTATTATGGTTGGTCGATAGGGAGTAAAACAAAATTCACTGAGTGAATCAATTCGCTGAAAAGAAAAATTAGCTTTACCCTGAGGAATAGGAAATAAAACCTCGGCATCCACCGCAAGTTTGCGGAGCCAATCGCTAGCTTCATTGTGAGTAACGATTGCATTACGCATAAGTTAAGTAACTCCCTCTAGGTTCACTACCCACCAATTGTGGCGTTATTGCAATCAATATAGCAGGTTTTATTAGAATTCAAGCACTTTAACAAACTAAATTTTGCTAAAGAAAATTCATATATTAAAGGCTTAATATGTTTATTGCTATGGGAATAGTTGAATAAATCATCCTTTTTATCGCACCAATCTAGCCACACTATATTAAACTGGCAATAATCTGCTCACATACAAATCCATGTACTACCAGCTTTTCATGGGGGGGCATGGGCAAAAACTCCACCCCATGAATGTAGTGACTAGCAACCAATTTATTGACTCCACTCTGGGCGCGGATACTCCGAATCGTGGCCTCAAGGGTTAAGAACCGTTCCATTTCCGCTACTACCAAGCGCGTAGCTAATGTGATGGTTTGCCCCACAGTGCCTAAGGGAAGAACCGCTTGCAGTAACGCTCCACCCAGACTGATATCCACCATGATGGCTTGTTCATCCATTTCGTTACTATCCTCCCGAGCAAATTGGGTACGAATGGCCACTACTAGATTCACTGCGACTCGGTGAGAGCTGCGAACAACAGTGGCCTGTAAATCCCGAGGGTAGCTGAGGTGCATGTAGGGATAAGGTTGTAATGGGGCGCGTAGTAGTGAAGTGGTAAACCCCATCGCTCGATTATTAGTCAATAGGCGAGCATTCATCACCAGCCCTTCTCGCATCATTACTACCTTACCTCCCACTCGGGGCATAGTAACCAGGATGCTACGATGGGGGACGTAACCAATAACTTTAACGGTGTGGCGCTGCTGACCTTTGTCTGACAGCATCTCCAGCTGGATTGGTTCCCCCACCTGCAATCTCAGATCATCGTCTGCCATTGGTTTTCCCGCTTCGCCACATGAGTACCGTTTTTTACCATGGGATTTCCCTCGGGGGGAAGCTGAGCCCTTCCGTCATAATAGGGTACCGCCCTCGATTCCAGTGGCTATAATCGCCCCTTTCTTCGCTCCCAGGATCCCCCATGATCGAAAACATCCGGAATATTGCCATCATCGCCCATGTCGACCACGGTAAGACCACCTTGGTGGACAAGTTGTTACAACAATCAGGAACTTTTGGCGAGCGGGAAGCCCTGGTGGAACGGGTCATGGATTCCAACGACCTGGAGCGGGAGCGGGGTATCACCATCATCGCCAAAAATACCGCTATTCAGTGGCAGGGCTACCACATCAATATTGTGGATACCCCCGGCCACGCCGATTTTGGCGGGGAAGTAGAGCGAGTGTTATCCATGGTGGACTCCGTACTACTGCTGGTGGATGCAGTGGATGGCCCCATGCCCCAAACCCGTTTTGTCACCCAGAAAGCTTTCGCTCTAGGGCTAAAGCCCATTGTGGTCATCAATAAAGTAGATCGCCCGGGTGCTCGCCCTGATTGGGTGCTCAACGCCACCTTTGACTTATTTGATCGGCTGGGGGCTACCGATGAACAACTGGATTTCCCGGTGGTTTATGCCTCCGCCCTCCAGGGCTATGCCGGATTGGAAGCCACGGTGCGGGAAGGAGACATGAATCCGCTGCTGCAAACCATCATTGACCGAGTACCGCCCCCACCGGTAGACGCTGACGGGCCGTTTCAGATGCAAATTAGCTCCCTGGACTACTCATCCTATGTGGGTACTATTGGTATTGGCCGAATCACCCGGGGGCGGGTACGCCCCAATACGTCAGTAACAGTGATAGATCGGGAAGGGCGCCGCCGTAATGGGCGAGTGTTGCAGCCCTTTGGTTTAATGGGGCTGAAACGGTTTGAATTACCAGAGGCGGAAGCGGGAGACATCATCGCCGTTACTGGGTTAGATCCCCTGTACATTTCCGACACCTTGTGTGATCCCACCACTGTGGAACCTTTGCCCCCTCTCAAGGTAGACGAACCCACAGTCAGCATGTCTTTTGAAGTTAACAATTCACCCTTTGCTGGTAAGGATGGCAAATACGTCACCAGCCGGCAGATTCGCGAACGGCTGATGCGGGAGCTAATTCATAACGTCGCTCTGCGGGTAGAAGACAGTGAAGACCCAGATAAATTTAGGGTATCAGGGCGAGGGGAGCTCCATCTGTCTATTCTCATTGAAAACATGCGGCGAGAAGGTTATGAGCTAGGGGTATCCCGTCCTCAAGTAATCATCAAAGAGATAGAGGGTGAACGCCATGAACCTTTTGAGGCGGTAACCGTGGACGTGGAAGAACAGCATCAAGGAGCCGTGATGGAACGATTGGGGGCACGCAAGGGCGATTTGGTAGACATGGTGCCCGATGGTAAGGGCCGAGTGCGCTTGGATTACACCGTTCCGTCCCGGGGGCTCATTGGCTTTCATACCGAATTTTTGACCATTACTTCTGGTACTGGCCTGCTTTACCACGTTTTCGACCACTATGGCCCAATGAAACGGGGTGATGTGGGCGGGCGAATCAATGGCGTATTAATTTCTAACGGTGCCGGTCGCAGCGTGGGTTATGCCCTGTTCAGCCTACAAGATCGGGGGCGACTGTTTGTGGGACCCGGAGAAGAAATCTACGAAGGTATGGTGGTGGGTATTCACTCCCGGGATAACGATTTGGTGGTTAATCCTCTCAAGGAAAAACAACTTACCAATATCCGGGCTTCAGGTTCTGACGAAAACATCCTGCTGACTCCGGCTTTGCGCATGAGCCTGGAGCAGGCATTAGAGTTCATCAACGATGATGAACTGGTGGAAGTTACCCCTCGCCATATTCGTTTGCGTAAGCGCTTCCTCAAAGAGGCGGATCGGCGTAAGGCATCTCGGGGTAATTAGCCTGTTGGAGTCCGCCCCTAATGCGTAGTCGCTGGCCATCATGGCTCGCCCCTGCGCATTGCCGAAGAAGCGGTTCGCGTTTCACGGGACGCCCGCATTCCGGCGACGCCATCGTCGCCGGCGCTTGGATTATTCCAAGTCGGTTTCTTGCTCCCTTCGACTCCGCTCAGGGAGCAATTTCTTCCTGGTGCGCTAGCGGCGAAAATCTTGATGGTGATTCAAGAACCACTGGTAGGTGGAAGCCAGACCTTCCCGCAGAGTCAAGCGAGCACGCCACCCCAAACTGTGGAGACGGGAGACATCCAGCAATTTACGGGGCGTTCCATCGGGTTTGCTTGAGTCAAACACTAATTGGCCGGAGAAACCCACCACTTCTCCCACTAAGCGGGCTAGTTCGCCGATAGTGACATCGTCTCCGACACCCACATTGACAATAGCCTCTTCGTTGTAATGACCCATTAAAAATAGGGCTGCATCTGCTAGATCATCAACATGGAGAAACTCTCGGCGTGGAGTGCCTGTACCCCATACCACCACTTCGTCCCGGTTCTCCTCCTTGGCTTCATGGAATTTGCGGATGAGAGCGGGAACGACGTGGGAATTAGCTAAGTGGAAGTTGTCTCCAGGACCATAGAGATTGGTGGGCATTAAGGAGATAACAGGGAAACCATACTGGCGACGATAAGCCTGTCCCATCTTGATACCGGCGATCTTCGCTACCGCATACCACTCATTGGTTGGTTCCAGGGGACCGGTCAGCAAATGGTCTTCCACCATGGGCTGGGGGGCATATTTAGGGTAGATACAAGATGAACCCAGGAATAACAGCTTGCTAGTGCCGTGGCGATAGGCAGCATCCATCACCAGGGTTTGGATTAACAGATTATCTCGAATAAAGTCTGCTGGATAACTGTCGTTGGCATGAATGCCGCCAACGCGGGCTGCGGCAAGAAAAACGTAAGCCGGACGTTCAGCCGTAAAAAAAGCGTTTACTGCTTCCTGATTGGTGAGATCCAGCTCCCGATGGGTGCGAGTCAAAAGACGGCGATAGCCAGCCGCTTGAAGTCGTCGCAGAATGGCGGCTCCCACTAAGCCACGATGACCAGCCACATAGATGGGAGCATCCTGCTCATTAGCAAAATCGGTAGTGCTGGCAGAATCAACAAGGCATGTCACGGCGAATCACTCGTGGTAGTTAAAGGCGCGGTAACCCTGTTGAACTATCAAGGCATCCCGTTCGGCAATCTTGAGATCTTCCTCCACCATCTCCTGAACCAATTGTTCAAAAGTGATGCGGGGGGTCCAACCCAGTTCTAAGCGGGCTTTACTGGCATCTCCTAGCAGAGTTTCCACTTCTGTAGGCCGGAAATAGCGCGGATCCACTGCAACGATGCAACGGTCGGTGGCGGTGTCATAGCCCTTTTCCTCCACACCCTGACCTTCCCACCGTACAGTCATACCCAATCGTTGGGCTGCTATGGTGACAAAATCCCGCACAGAATACTGCACGCCAGTGGCAATCACGTAATCGTCAGCCCGATCCTGCTGCAGCATTAGCCACTGCATTTCCACGTAATCTCGGGCATGACCCCAGTCTCGGCGAGCATCCAGGTTTCCCAGGTGCACCTGATCCTGAAGGCCCAGTTTGATACGAGCCAGGGCTCGAGTAATTTTGCGAGTAACGAAGGTTTCTCCCCGAATCGGGGATTCGTGGTTAAAGAGAATTCCGTTACAGGCGTACAGCCCATAAGCTTCCCGGTAGTTAACTGTGATCCAATAACCGTAAAGTTTGGCTGCAGCATAGGGGGAGCGGGGATAGAAGGGAGTGGTCTCCCGCTGGGGGATCTCCTGAACCTTACCAAATAGCTCCGAAGTAGAGGCTTGATAAAAACGGGTTTTCTTTTCTAACCCGAGGATGCGGATAGCCTCCAGCAACCGCAAAGTGCCCAGCGCATCTGCATTAGCGGTGTACTCGGGACTCTCGAAGGACACTGCCACGTGACTCTGAGCTGCTAAGTTGTACAGCTCATCGGGTTGTACTTGCTGGACGATGCGAATCAGATTGGTGGAATCCGTCATATCGCCGTAATGGAGGATAAAACGGCGCTTTGCTGTGTGGGGTTCCTGATAGAGGTGATCGATTCGATCGGTATTAAAAGACGAGGCACGACGCTTGATGCCATGGACCTCGTAGCCCTTATCTAATAGGAACTCAGCTAAGTAAGCCCCATCCTGGCCAGTGATGCCGGTAATTAATGCTTTCTTGGTCACATTGCACCTTTGCGTAGGATTCAAAAAACCATCCGCTGAGTTTAACTGCGCAGATACCCCCAGACAAACAGTCGTTTGGC
>CAWUNB010000052.1:0-10773 GCA_963923745.1 uncultured Thiotrichales bacterium | reverse complement strand
CCAAAAATAGTCGTCGTCAGGGTGCAGGTCGTGCCAATGATCTAATTCCCAAGCCCTAATGAACGCTTTCACCAACCAGCCGGAAGAGGATGAGTGGGATCCCTCTCAGTGGGGCTTAGCTACTCGCGGAGTGCGGGCCGGTCAAGTGCGTACTCAGGAAGGAGAACAGGCCGAGCCTATCTTCACCACTTCCAGCTATGTCTATGCCAATGCAGCCCAAGCAGCCGCCCGTTTTGCTGGCACCGAGCCTGGTAATGTTTACTCCCGTTTCACCAATCCCACTGTCCGCACTTTTGAACAACGCCTTGCCAGCCTCGAAGGTGGGGAAGCTTGCGTAGCCACTGCTTCTGGCATGTCAGCCATTCTGGCGACTTGTCTAGCCCTACTAAAAGCGGGAGATCAGGTGCTCTGCGCCCGAGGGGTGTTTGGTGCCACAAGTCTACTGTTCCAAAATATTCTGTCCCGCTTTGGAGTGGATACCCAATTTGTCCCTCTCACTGATTTGACTGCCTGGGAGAAGGCTTGCGGATCCCGCACGCGGATGCTGTATCTAGAAACACCATCTAATCCTTTATGTGAAATAGGGGATATTGCCGCCCTCGCTGTACTGGCCCATCGCCAGGGTGCCCTGCTGGTGGTGGATAACTGCTTGTCCACGCCAGTATTACAACGCCCTTTGGCTCTGGGAGCGGATGTCGTTATTCACTCTGCTACCAAATTCATTGACGGTCAGGGTCGCTGCCTAGGGGGAGCAGTAGTGGGAAACAGGGCCCTGGTAGGAGAGGCGGTATACGGTTTCCAGCGCACTGCAGGCGGGGCGTTGAGTCCCTTCAACGCTTGGGTATTTCTCAAGGGCCTGGAAACCTTGTCGCTGCGCATGGCTGCTCATTGTCGATCTGCCCTCCGTTTAGCGCAGTGGTTAGAAGAGCAACCTGGGGTAAAACGGGTGTGGTATCCCGGTTTGGCTAGTCATCCTGGTCATCAATTGGCTGCCAGCCAGCAAACCGATTTTGGGGCCTTGTTGTCTTTTGAGGTAGAGGGGGAACGGAAAGCGGCTTGGCGAGTTATTGATGCCACCCGTCTGCTGTCTATTACCGCTAATTTAGGGGATACCAAGAGCACCATCACCCATCCAGCTACGACGACCCATGGTCGGCTAACGCCAGAGGTCCGAGCAGCGGCTGGGATTACGGAAGGATTGATACGTGTCTCGGTGGGGCTGGAGGATGTAACTGATTTGCAGGCCGATTTACACCGAGGTCTGCAAGCCATGATCATTAACCAATCCTGAACTTAGTCGATTATTTCATGAGGTGTTATCGTGAAAACATTATTACGCTTATTTACAATCTTCAGTTTAATTTTGATCGCGATTCCTAGTCATAGTGAAGTAAAAGGTAAGAAAATTTTATATGTCGATTCTTATCATGAGGGATACGCTTGGAGCGATGGCATTACTAATGGTATTCGGCGAACTTTAGAAGGGACTGGTGTAGATTTGAAAGTAATGCGCATGAATACTAAGCGCAAAGCTGATGAAGCTTCGATAAAGGCAGTAGTGGCTGAAGTGAAACAGGCAATTGATACCGATAAACCTGATTTAGTCATTGTCTCTGATGACAATGCGACTAAACATATTCTTAGTAGCACCTATAAAAATGCTAAATTGCCTTTTGTGTTCTGTGGGGTAAATTGGGATGCTTCAATTTATGGATTACCCTATGACAATGCCACAGGGATGGAGGAAGTAGATGGCGTTAAAGAGTTACTTGATTTACTCAAACAAATGGCGAAAGGAACTCGTGTTGCCATGTTATCGGATGATACCGAAACTTCTCACTCCAATGCCAAAAATTACCATGATAAATTAGGTATCTCCCTGATACCCGTTTATGTTAAGACTTTTGCCGAGTGGCAACAGAAGTTTGCTGAACTGCAAAGCACTGCTGATATTCTTCTTATTCAGAATGTCTCTGGAATTATGGATTTTGATTCCAAAATTGCTCAAGAATACGTATTAGGTCATGCCAAAATCCCCAGTGGAGCAGTACAAATTGACATGATGCCCTATGCCATGGTGGGTTATCTTAAGGTAGCTGAGGAACAAGGTGTTTGGTCAACTAAAGCAGCGCTAGAAATATTGAATGGTAAATCCCCCAAAGCTATTCCCATTACCCAAAATAAGGAAGGACAGATTTACGTAAACTTCAAAGTAGCAAGTGCTACTGGTTTAGAGGTTCCCTATACAATCGTTGAAGTGGCTTCTCAAGTAATGCAGTGATATTCCAGCATGACCGCCCCCAATGCTCCTGCTGATAACGCAACCGCTCAGGGTAGCGTGCTGCTGCGTGTTTCTGCTGAGCGGGTCTACCGCTTGATGGATTTGGTGGGTGAGCTGAGTTTAGCCGTTTCTGAGGCAGTACATAGCCCAGACCTTCATGGGTTGGAACTATCAGAGTTTGAAAAATCAGTTCACCGCCTCAAATTGGTAGTGAGAGAAGTCCAGGATGCCGCTGCCGGTTTGCGACTGGTACCAGTAGGGGAAGTATTTCGCCGCATGGGACGAATGGTACGGGAACTGGAACGTCAGACCGGCAAAGGCATTGATCTGGTACTGGCCGGCGAAGAGACTGAAATTGACAAAGTCGTAGTTGACCGGTTGTACGAGCCATTAGTCCACGTGGTTCGTAACAGTGCCGACCACGGACTAGAAACACCCAGCGAGCGACTGGCAGCTGGAAAAGGGGAACGAGGAGTGATTTCCCTGGAAGCGGCGCAAATCGGTAGTGAGATTCAAATTACCGTAGCCGATGACGGCCGGGGATTAAATCGCCAGCGCATTTTGGATCGGGCGCGAGAACGGGGATTAGTGGGACCCACCGATGAACCAGAAGATGGAGCATTGTGGCGGGTTATTTTCCAACCAGGTTTTTCTACGGCAGAGAAAGTAACCAACCTGTCGGGGCGAGGCGTGGGAATGGATGTGCTCAACACTGCGATGAAAGCGCTACGGGGACGAATCGCGGTGGACAGTACCTGGGGACAAGGCACTCGGGTGGTGTTATCCATCCCCCTGACACTGGCTTTCTTAGATAGCTTGGTGATGCGGGTGGGACAGCGGCTGTACGCCACTCCCATTGACGTTGTTGCAGAGATCTTTCAGCCCCACAGCGGCCAAGTAACGACCATTGCCGCAGAAGAAGGCAAAGAAATGGTCAAGGTGCGAGATGAATTTATTCCCATCCTGCGCTTGCAAGATTTCTATGGGGAAAAGTCTGAAATATTACCTGCATTGGATCGGGTTATTGTGGTGGTCTTCCATACTGGTCGAGGACGAATTGGTTTGCCAGTGGATGAAATGTTCGACCAACAACAGGTAGTGATGAAACCGTTGGTAGGTCAGTTGGAGCACATTCGCGGTAGCTTAGGCTGTGCCTTGCTAGGAACTGGAGAAATCGCCATCGTGCTGGATTGTGAGCAACTGGCAGAGGGAGTCCCCATGTGAGGCGTGGCGAAAATTCTCCAGCCGCTACTCCGGACGGTTACGAACGGATTCGCAGCTGGCTTCACAATCGCTGCGGTATCTATTACCCCGATCGAAAAAAAGAGCTGTTGGCCAATCGTCTGAGTCGGGTGCGGGAGCGATTTGGTTTGCGCTCTTTAGATGACTTGGCAATTCTAGTGGAAGGTGGGGGAAGCCCCGACGTGCAACTGGCAGTAATGCATGCAGCCTCTACTAATCACACTTATTTCTGTCGTGAACCCCAAGTTCTGCATTTTTTTCGCGACCGAATTCTCTCTTCTTTAAGCCAGTTAGAAGAAATTCGTATTTGGAGTGCTGCGGCTTCCAGCGGCGATGAAGCTTATTCAATCGCCATCTACGCAGCGGAATTATTAGGACGGGAACAGGCTACTCGGCGAGTGGCTATCCTAGGAACGGATATTAGCAGCCCCGTGATTGCTCGAGCAGAAACGGGGATTTATGGTGCCCACCATTTGGAATTAGTACCAACTGACTTACTAGAACGTTATTTTGTTCCCCTCGGTAGTGGCCACTACCAAGTGGCGGAAGATATTCGTCGCATGTGTACTTTTCGCCGACTCAATCTCAAAGCGCGTCCTTTCCCGTTCCGGCGTGGATTCCATGTGGTGTTCTGCCGCAACGTCCTCTATTACTTTGACCGCGATCACCAACAACAAACCCTGGAAGCCCTCCATGGGGTAACAGAATCAGGCGGTTGGTTACTGACCAGTGTTACTGAATCGGTGCGGGATCTGGCCACGTCCTGGGTTCCTGTTGGTGGCGGCATCTACCGGAAAAAGACATGAGTCTTAAACGCCCTATCCGTGTGCTCATCGTCGATGATTCAGCCTTAGTCCGTAAAATCCTCGCGGTGGGCTTGGCTAAAGATCCAGGAATTGAAGTCGTTGGTCAGGCTGTGGATCCTTATCAGGCTCGAGACCTGTTAGTAGAGCTACGTCCTGATGTCATTACCCTGGATGTAGAGATGCCCCGCATGGACGGGGTGACTTTTTTACGGCGGTTTATGCCAGTACTGCCTACCCCCACAGTAGTTATCAGTTCCCTGACTCAGGAAGGTAAACGAATCACCTTTGAGGCCCTAGAAGCAGGGGCAGTGGATGTGATCGCCAAGCCAACCTTGGGCCTAGTAGAAGGTTTACCTCTGCTGTTAGATGACATTTGTCGGCGCGTCAAAAACGCTGCTGAAGCTAATGTGGATCATTTCGCGACCTTAGGGGGGGGACGCCCGGTGGAAGCTGTAGGTAAATTGGAGGAGACCACTGATCGGATTATTGCCATTGGTGCGTCTACCGGTGGGGTGGAGGCTCTGCGTCGCATCCTGCCGGCTTTTCCTGCAGATGGCCCAGGGATACTCATCGTCCAACATATGCCGGCTGGTTTCACCGAAGCTTTTGCCGACCGCCTGAATGGCTTGTGTCGTATGCGGGTTAAGGAAGCAGAGCAAGGCGATCGGGTATTACCTGGTTTGGTACTAGTCGCGCCAGGCGGGACCCGCCACATGGGAGTGATTCGCTCTGGCAGCGAATACCGGATCAGTTTGACGGAAGGTCCAGAAGTGAACTACAGCCGCCCTGCTGTGGATGTGCTCTTCATGTCGGTGGCTGCTGAAGTGGGGCGAAATGCCGCAGCGGCGTTATTAACGGGTATGGGGAAAGACGGCGCGGCTGGCATGTTAGCAATCCGCCGAGCAGGAGGACGCACCTTCGCTCAGGATGAAGCCACTTCAGTGGTGTTTGGTATGCCAGGAGCAGCTCAACAAATGGGAGCCGCTGAGTGGGTAGTGCCTCTAGAAAAAATTCCGGCTTTGCTAATCGGTGCCGTGGGGGGATGATAAGTAAGCCAATTGTTATTATCAGACACGATAATTTCTAGTGGGCAGCAGGCCATGGAGTCAGGTAGAATCACCCCCCGTCGTGTTTAGCCGCAATCTTAATATCGCGGTGCCCCACCAAGCCCGGGTGGCGGAATAGGTAGACGCAGCGGACTTAAAATCCGCCGGTGAATAACTGTACCGGTTCGAGTCCGGTCCCGGGCACCAACTCTCTCCTGACGCTTTGCTCTTCCTTCAGCGCTAGTTGCTAACTCCGCCTAAGCGATCTTCCTGACGAAACCACAGCTTGCGAATATTGCTGCGATGCCGCCACACCAGTAACACCACCATAATGGCCACTGCTCCGAAGAGTGGCGGGGTGGGTGTCAGCCACCAAGCATAAACCGGTGCCAGCAGAGCGGCGGCTAGAGCGGATAAGGAAGAAACGCGGGACAGCGCAAACACTATTCCCCAAGTAGCCACTGCTGCCCCTCCTAACCAAGGAGAAAGCCCCAGCAGTACTCCCAAGGCAGTAGCTACCCCCTTCCCTCCGCGAAATCCAAAAAAAACGGGGTAGAGGTGGCCTAGGAAGGCAGCTAAGCCCACAGCGGCCAGTACCGCGTCCGGGGAATGAAGAAACTGGGCAAAGAGCACCGGTATCAGCCCTTTTAGACTATCTCCCAGCAATGTGAATGCAGCAGCTTTCCGATTACCTAACCGCAATACATTGGTGGCACCAGGATTACCTGACCCTTCAGTGCGGGGATCAGGCAACCCCATGAAACGAGATACCACCACAGCAGTAGCAATGGAGCCCAGTAGATAAGCAAAAACGACTAAGGCAATAGTCAGGGAAGTAATAATGGCAGTGCTCCAAATTTGCCAGCAACTATCTAGCTGGGGTAACGAAAACGAATGTGGTCGATCGTTGGGAAAGTTCGCCGCGTCTTATGTAGCCTTGCTAAATCAACGTCAGCAACAATAACTCCAGAACCTCTGGGCTGGCGATCCAACACCATCCCCCACGGATCAGCAATCAGACTGTCACCATGGGTCTCTCGGCCATTTAAGTGGTAACCCCCTTGAGCAGCTGCCACTACGTAGCATAGGTTCTCAATGGCACGAGCCCGGACCAAGATTTCCCAATGGGCCCGCCCGGTGGGGGCTGTAAACGCTGCCGGTAGGGCCAATACTTCCATACCTTGTCCCAGTAGCAGACGGAATAGCTCCGGAAAACGCAGGTCGTAGCAAACAGCCAATCCTAACCGCCCCACTGGACTGTCTATTACTACCACGGTATTACCTGACTCAATGGTAAGCGACTCGGTGTATTGCTCTCTTGTTTCCTCCAGGGATACGTCAAATAGGTGAATCTTGTCATAACGAGCAACCCGCTTACCGTGGTTGTTGTAAACCAGGCAGGCAGCACGCACTTTATCCGCTGTTTGGGCCACCAATGGAACCGTCCCCCCTACCAACCAAACACCATGGCGGGCAGCTTGCTGGGCTAAAAAATCCTGCATAGGTCCACTACCGTCAGCTTCCCGTAGAGGAACCTTGTCGTTATCCGTCATTCCCATCAGGGCAAAATTTTCTGGTAGCACCACCAAAGCAGCTCCCTCAGCCGCCGCTTGTTCAATAAGCCGAGCGGCTTCCAACAAATTGGCGCTGACATTAGGCCCGGAAGCCATCTGAATGGCTGCAACTCGCTTCATTTGCGGATTTCCCCTATGGGTTGGTGGATAGCAGAGAATACACGGCCTGCACTGGGCCAAAACTTAACCGATGTTCGGGACAAGGCCCTAAACGAGTCAGAGCCTGAATGTGGGCAGCGGTGGGGTAGCCCTTGTGACGGGCAAAACCGTAATCGGGCCAACGGGCATCCAAAATCATCATCTCTCGGTCTCGTGCCACTTTAGCTAAGATAGATGCAGCACTAATGGCAGGTATTAGGCTATCCCCTTTTACCACAGCCTGGGCTGGGTAAGCTAAATTAGCGGGACAGCGATTACCATCGATCCACACCCGAGTCGGAGCTGGTACAAGGGCTGCGATAGCTCGGCTCATAGCCAGTAAACTAGCCTGGAGAATGTTCAAACGGTCAATTTCGTAATGATCCGCCCAAGCAATGGCCCAGGCCAGTGCCTGCTGTCGAATGATTTCATTCAAAGATTCCCGCCGAGCGGGGGATAATTTTTTGGAGTCCGCCAAACCTGGGATGGGACGAGCTGGATCCAGAATAACTGCTGCCGCACAGACTGGCCCTGCTAAGGGACCTCGGCCAGCTTCATCCACCCCAGCCTCGCCAGGGCCAATGACCCATTCCATCTATCTCACTCCTCGGGTAGCCAACAGTTGTGCCAGGATATTAGCGGCCCGCTCACTCGCCCCCTGGCGCAGTTCTAAATGAATATTCCGGAATAACTCAGTCAGGGCGGAAGATGGGTGGGTTAGCTGATCCAATAAAGCTTGTCCCAAGGACTCTGGATTAATATCCCGCTGAATAAATTCAGGAACGACTGGGCGACCTGCAAGGTGGTTAGGTAAGGAGTAGTAGGGGACCCGTATCAGCGGTTTGATGAGGGCGTAGGATAACCAAGCCAAGCGATAAGCCACCACCATGGGGCGATTGATAAGGAGTGTCTCCAGGGCAGCGGTACCGGAAGCCAAGAGTACACTGTTAGCTGCTGCTATCACCTCCTGCGCTCGGCCATCCACCAGCGTTAAGGGCAAATGGGCTCCTACTTGGGCAATAGCTTGTTCAAATAATACGCGGAGTTTGGTATTCACCAAAGGAACGATAAACCTCACCCCCGGTCGCCGCGCCAGTAGCCAACAAGCGGTTCTTAGAAAATCACCGGCTAGATAATGAATTTCGCTGGATCGGCTACCGGGAAGCAGAGCAACCCATTCTCCTTCCTCGGCTAAACCCAAGGCTCGGCGGGCTTCCCGTTGGTCTGATACCAGGGGGATGGCATCTGCCAGAGGGTGACCCACAAAGTGGGACATGACTTGGTGGTGGGTATAAAAATCGGTTTCAAAGGGAAAGAGGGTCAGCACCCTGTCGGCGCTTTGACCGATAGTAACTACCCTTCCTGGACGCCAAGCCCATACAGAGGGACTGACGTAATGAACAGTGGCGACGCCTTGCGCCTTCAACCGCTTTTCCAGGGGAAGGTTAAAATCCGGGGCATCAATACCCACCAACAAATCTGGCGGATTACTCTGCCAATGACGCACTAGACGACGACGCAGGGCAAGTAATTGCGGTAACCGCCCCAACACCTCCACCAATCCCATGACTGACAACTGGTCTATCGACGCTAGCGCTGTTCCCCCCGCTGCTACCATGTGTGGTCCCAGCACACCTTCGAAATAAACGTCAGGGTAGTGGGCCCGAAGCGCCACCATTAAATCTCCCCCCAAAACATCCCCCGATGCTTCTCCGGCCACCAGGGCAACACGGGGAGAGCGAGAAAAACGGGACGGGTGGGAGGTAACCAAGGAAGGTGGCTAGCGAATGATGCCTCGGGAGGACTGTTCTACCCCTTCCACCAATAGCCCTATCTCTGGACAGCCCGGAATCATCTCCCGCAGCTGCTGCAGGGCCTGCTCTAGGGTGAAACCGGAGCGGTACAGCACTTTGTACGCTTGGCGCAATTGGCGTAAAGCCTCTGGGGTAAAACCTCGGCGTTTCAGACCCTCTGTATTCAGGCCCCGGGGGCGGGCCATGTGGCCGGATACCAAAACGTAGGGAGGTACGTCCTGGCTAATAACGCTTCCCATGGCGGTAAAACAATGGGCTCCCAGCATGCAAAACTGATGAACTAAAGTAAAACCCCCCAGGATAACCCAATCTCCCACTGTGACATGGCCTGCCAGAGAAGCTGCATTGGCGAAGATAGTGTGATTTCCCACCACACAATCATGGGCAATATGGACATAAGCCATGACCCAGTTGTCATCCCCTAGGCGGGTTACCCCACCGCCTTGGGTTGTTCCTCGACTAATGGTGACGTATTCCCGAATGGTATTACCATCACCGATAACCAGCTCGGTGAACTCCCCTCGGTACTTCTTGTCCTGAGGAGCATCTCCCAGGGAAGCAAAAGCGTGGATATGGTTGTCCCGGCCAATACGGGTAGGGCCATTGATCACCGCGTGGGGACCAATGGTGGTCCCGGCACCAATCTCCACTTGGGGACCGATGACCGCAAAGGGCCCCACTACGACCCCCTCCCCCAGGTGGGCTCCGGGATCTACCACGGCGCGGGGATCGATCAAGGCTCCACTTCCCGTTCGGCACACATCATCTCAGCGCTAGCAACCAGCTTACCGTCTACTTTGGCTTCACCCCGGAATTTCCATACCCCTCGCATCACTCGGAGCACCTCAACTTCCAAGATTAGCTGGTCACCAGGCTCTACCGGTTGTTTGAAACGGGCATTGTCTACCCCAACGAAGTAGTACAAAGAACGTTCAGTAGGCAGCGTGTTGGTAGAAATGAAGGCGAGGATACCCGTCGCCTGGGCAAGCGCTTCTAAAATGAGCACCCCTGGCATTACCGGGCGGAAAGGAAAGTGTCCAGGGAAGAAGGGCTCATTGATGGTGACATTTTTAACAGCCCGCAACGTCTTTCCTGGAACGTATTCCAACACCCGATCCACTAGCAAAAATGGGTAACGATGGGGCAAGTGCTTAAGCACTTGGTAAATATCGAGACTGTCCAAGGATTCACCTCTGTGGGGTAAAAAAACAGGTTAAAGACGCCGCGCTGTCATTTAGATGGCGCTACTTTAGCCAATTGCTGCTCCATCACCCGCAGCCGGCGGGCCATTTCATCCAATTGGTGGAAGCGAGCCACGTTGCGACGCCACTGGCGGTTGGCTTCCACCGGTAGGTTAGAAGAGTAAACGCCTGGTTCCGGAATAGATTTGATGACCATGCTCATCGCGGTGATGTGAACATCATCAACAATTTCCAAGTGACCTGCGATACCTACCGCACCGGCTACCGTGCAACGACGCCCAATACGGGCACTGCCGGCAATACCCACACAACCAGCGATGGCGGTATGGGCTCCAATGTGAACGTTATGGGCCACCTGTACTTGGTTGTCCAGCTTAACGCCCTCCTCTAGGACGGTGTTCTCCAAAGCTCCTCGATCTACTGTGGTATTAGCCCCGATTTCTACATCATCCCCCACCACCACCGTTCCTACCTGGGGAATCTTGACCCAAGCGCCCCCCTCCTTAGCCAATCCGAATCCATCACTGCCCACCACAACCCCAGGGTGAAGAATAACCCGTTCCCCTAAGCGAACTCGGTGACATACCGTGACATTGGCCACTAAACGACTATTTAGACCAATGGAGGCCCCTGCTCCCACCACGCAACCTGGGCCAATAAAAACCCCAGG
>CAWUNB010000051.1:0-10789 GCA_963923745.1 uncultured Thiotrichales bacterium | reverse complement strand
GCCCTGGATAGGGCCGCTTTGTCTCCCCGAGGGAACGGGGCACTGTGGTTGGATGATAAGGGGCAGATGCAGTTTAGCCGGCTTGACAACGAGCATCCTGAAGTGTCTTGGTCCTCTTTGTGGGAAAAGGTGTGGTACGAAGGACGTAGCCAGCCAGAGTACCTGTGGCAATCTTCGGCTTCTACCAACGACTTTGAACCGAAGATGAGTCTAGTCCCTCTGACTTTAGGTACTCTTAAAGCGTCTTTTTACGCCATGTTAGTGGCCATTCCTTTGGGGGTATTAGGAGCGGTATATACCGCCTACTTCATGGCACCTCGGATGCGAGGTGTGGTAAAGCCCATGGTGGAAATCATGGGGGCAGTACCCTCAGTTATTCTAGGCTTCCTCGCCGGGCTGTGGCTGGCTCCCCTCGTAGAGCAGGATCTGCCAGGGGTATTTGCCCTGTTGGTGTTGCTGCCAATATTCGTGGTAGCCGCATCTTGGGGATGGTCTCGCTTACCTCGGGCGGTGCGAAGCCGTATCCCTGAGGGTTGGGAAGCCGCCTTTCTTGTACCGGTATTGCTGACAGCAATCGGCTTAGCCATGGTGCTATCCGATCCCCTAGAGGCTTGGTTGTTTGGTGGAGACGCCCGTCATTGGTTGACCGCCCACGGTGTCAACTTTAATCAACGCAACTCCCTGGTCGTGGGTATCGCCATGGGGTTTGCAGTGGCTCCGCCCATTTTTACCATCGCGGAAGATGCAGTGTTTGCAGTACCGCGCCATTTGACCCTGGGTTCTCTGGCTTTAGGGGCTACTCCCTGGCAGACGGTGGTGCGGGTGGTGTTGCTCACGGCCAGTCCTGGTATCTTTTCAGCGGTGATGATTGGTCTAGGTCGAGCCGTGGGGGAAACCATGATCGTGTTAATGGCAACCGGCAACACCCCGGTGCTGGACTTCAACCTGTTTGAAGGATTCCGCGCCCTCTCTGCCAATATCGCGGTGGAAATGCCCGAATCAGAATTAAACAGTACCCATTATCGGGTCCTGTTCCTTACAGGCTTGGTGTTGTTCCTCTTCACCTTTGTCCTCAACACGCTAGCGGAACTTGTTCGTCAGCGGTTGCGGCGCAAATACAGTTCTCTCTGAGAGTACCTCCATGTCGACTGATGAGGTTAGTTCCCGGCAACCATCTCCTCAAGAGGGGGAGGCTCCTCCTCAATTGAATCAATGGATTCGGGCGGGGGACCCTTGGATCTGGCTCACCGCTGGGGCGGTTACTTTGAGCTTGGTAGCAGTGGTAGGGTTGTTACTGTTGCTGGCAGTGCGGGGTTTAGGCCATTTCTGGCCAGCTAACGTGGTGGCGGCCAGTTACGCTGAGGCCAATGGCCAGATCGTTCCTTTACTGGGGGAAATTATCGAGTCCGAAGAGGTCAGTGGTACTCGGGCTCGGGATTCGGGTTATGCCGTTACTGCTCCCCATGTCACCCGCTTACTAATCAAGCTGGGCAACCGGGATAGCGATGGTCAAGACTTCCGCACGGTATTGGCCGAACGCCTTACCGATCGCCGTTATCCTCTTAACGTCATGGTGTTAGAGCGCCGGGAATGGGGCAATTTTTACGGTTTCCTAGCTGCCGTGAAGGAACAAGGCCGAGTGGTAGCCAGCGGTGAACAGGCTTGGCCGGTTTTACAGGAGCGTTTGGCGAGAGCTCTGGCGTTGTTTGAGGAGATTCGTACCCTGGAGCGGGGTAGCATCGGTACCATTAACTACGCTATGGAGCGTTTGCGGCTAAAAGAACGCCGCTTAACCTTAGATGATGCTTTAACAGCCGAGGCCCAGGCCGAGTTGACCAGCAGCCGAGCTGAGTTAGAGAACCGCTACACAGGTTTGCAGGAAACCCTGACCCAACTCTATAGCGCTATCAAGCGAGATACCCTAGTGGGCCAATTGGCGGATGGCCGGGAAGTAGAGATCTCGCTGGCTAAGGTGGTTAGAGCCTATCGCCCCAATGAAATGGGAACGGGGGATAAGATAGGCTCCTACCTCACCCGGTTTTGGGAGTTTGTATCCGACGAACCGCGAGAGTCCAATACCGAAGGCGGTATTTTTCCAGCCATTTTTGGCACAGTTTTGATGGTGTTAATCATGGCCATTTTGGTAACTCCTATGGGAGTGATGGCAGCGGTCTATCTGCGGGAGTATGCCAAGCAGGGACCCTTGACTCGTCTTATCCGTATCGCAGTTAACAATTTAGCTGGGGTGCCGTCGGTGGTTTACGGGGTGTTTGGGTTAGGGTTCTTCGTTTACTTCCTGGGGGGACGCATCGATCAGACTTTTTTCCCTGAAGCCTTACCTTCTCCTACTTTTGGTACTCCTGGATTATTGTGGTCTTCCCTAACCTTGGCGCTATTGACTCTACCGGTGGTGATTGTAGCCACGGAAGAAGGGCTAACCCGTATTCCTCGAGCCATTCGGGAGGGCAGTTTGGCCTTAGGTGCCACTCAAGCGGAAACGCTATGGCGGGTCGTATTGCCCATGGCCGCTCCCGGCATGATGACCGGGTTGATCCTGGCGGTAGCCCGAGCTGCTGGTGAAGTGGCTCCCCTGATGATGGTGGGAGTGGTCAAATTAGCCCCAGCACTGCCCTTGGATGGCAACTTTCCTTACCTCCACTTAGATCGCAAGCTAATGCACATGGGTTTTCATATCTACGATGTGGGTTTCCAAAGCCCTAACGTAGAAGCAGCACGACCACTGGTTTACGCTACGGCTTTTTTATTGGTGATGGTGATTGTGGTACTGAACCTAGCGGCTATTCGTATTCGCAGTCGTTTGCGGGAACGTTACCGTAGCACCGAGTGAGAACCGTCCATGTATCTCAATTCCCTACAGGAACAGTCTCCTATGAACGCTGCACCATCTACTAATCGAGGAGCAGGGCTGGCAGCTCTGATTCCCGATGCTCCCAAGATGGACCTAGAGAAAGAAGAGATCTGTCTAGAAGTACAAAATCTCAATCTTTATTACGGCGGCAAGCGAGCGCTAAAAGATGTTAGCCTGCGGGTAGCCCGTAATCGAGTAACTGCCTTCATTGGTCCCAGTGGCTGCGGTAAATCTACTTTACTGCGCTGTTTTAATCGGATGAATGATCTTGTGGATGGTTGCCGGGTAGAGGGTAGTATCCTTCTTAATGGTCAAGACATTTACGCCAGGGGAATCAACGTCGCCCAATTGCGCCGTCAAGTGGGAATGGTATTTCAAAAGCCTAATCCATTCCCGAAATCTATTTATGAAAACGTTGCCTACGGGTTACGTCTCCAGGGTGTTAATAATCGCCGCTTATTGGATGAGGTGGTCGAACGATCACTACGGGGGGCAGCGCTGTGGGATGAAGTTAAGGATCGGTTGTCGGATTCTGCTTTGGGATTATCTGGGGGGCAACAACAGCGGCTGGTCATTGCGCGAGCCATTGCTATTGAACCAGAAGTATTATTATTAGATGAGCCAGCTTCTGCTTTAGATCCCATTTCTACTTTAAAAATAGAAGAGCTCATCTACGAATTAAAAGAGAATTATACCATTGTTATCGTAACCCATAATATGCAACAGGCCGCTCGGGTATCAGATTACACGGCCTTTATGTATCTAGGGGAATTGGTGGAATTTGATGATACTAATACCCTGTTTACCAATCCGGCCACTAAGCAAACCGAAGATTATGTCACGGGGCGCTATGGTTAAACGTGCTGAAATAGATAACGTACCTATTAGGTATTGATCACGGTGTGGAGATCAGGCAATGGATAAAAATCGGGTTGGCCAACATATTTCAGCTGAGTTTAATAACGAGTTGGCAGATATCGCCAGTCGGGTATTATTAATGGGCGGCATGGTGGAGCAGCAAATTCGCGATGCCCTAGAGGCTTTGGTGGAAGGAAATCAAAAATTGGGAGCAGTGGTTGTTTCCAATGATCACCGAGTTAATGCGTTGGAAGTCGCAATTGATGAAGAGTGTATGCAGGTTATTGCTCGTCGTCAGCCAGCTGCCGGAGATTTACGGCTTGTTGTTACCGCTATTAAGGTTATTACCGATTTAGAACGTATTGGTGATGAGGCTGAAGGAATTGGTCATGTTGCGTTAACTTACGTTCCTCCCGGACCGGGTGCTAATATGGAATTGCGTACTATGGGGCGTCATGTCAGCCAAATGGTACGTAATGCCTTAGATGCTTTTGCTCGTACTGATGTGGAATTAGCATTGCAGGTGGCACGGGATGAGGAAATGGTGGATCAAGAATATGATTCCTTGGTTCGTCAATTGATAACTTACATGATGGAAGATCCTAGAACTATTTCAGGTACGATTCAGTTGCTATGGGCAGCCCGGGCCTTGGAGCGAATTGCGGATCATGCTCGGAATATTGCTGAATACATCGTGTTTTTAGTACGGGGCCGAGATGTACGCCATCTAACAGTCGATCAAATGGAAAAGGCGGCCCGGGATGTTCGTCGCTAAAAAGAAATCACTTTCCGATCTGGCGGACAATTCTAGCGCCCTTCCTCCTCGAGGGCCTGGCGAAACGCTGCGAGAAGTGTTGTCCTCCCCGGGAGTTCGTCGCTCACTGCAATTAGCTAGTCGGCGAGTACTGGCTTTAGTAGTTCCTTTGTTGGTAGTGGGTTTCCTGGTGGGAGAACCCCTGCTTGTTATGTTAGCGGGCAGTTTCGCCTACAACGTTTGGCATCTTTATAACCTAACTCGATTAGCGGGTTGGTTAGAACGGAAAATGGATTTCGCCCCACCGGATTCCCATGGGTTATGGGGGGAGGTACTGGACGGCGTCTATCGATTACAGATTCGCCACCGCAAGCGGAAACGTAAATTAGCCCGTTTCATTCATGAATTTCAGGAAGCTAGCGCCGCATTGCCTGTAGGAGTTGTGGTGGTGGGGGATAATGGCCAGGTGGAGTGGTGTAATCCGGGAGCGACCGATTTACTGGGGGTCAATTGGCCCCGAGATCAAGGGTTAGAATTGGCTAATCTGGTACGTCATCCCGATTTGCGCTATTGCTTGCAGCGCCGCGAAGATGCTCAACAGCAATTGCAAATTATTTCTCCAGTAGATGGCCGTTCACTGTGGGTAACAGTGTTACCTTACGGTCGTAAAAAGCTACGGTTACTATTGGTTCGGGAGGTTAGTCGTTCTCCGCTTGCTAATTCGGCTTAAACCGGTAGGGGGGCAGTATATTCCCTCTTGTTAACTATATTTATTTCCATGAGTAGGAGAGATTTAATGAAGTTAGCCCGTATCGTTTTTACAGCGTTAACAGGATTAGCCTTAGTTGGTACTGCAGCAGCGGTAGCGGTGGATCCTGCCCTCCAAGAATATACTCGCTCGCCAGGTATATCTGGCAGTATTTCCAGCGTTGGTTCGGATACTCTGGCCAATTTAATGACCCTGTGGGCTGAAGAATATAAGCGAGCATATCCTAGCGTTAATATTCAAATTCAAGCAGCGGGTTCTTCTACTGCTCCTCCTGCACTGACAGAGGGGACTTCAAATCTCGGCCCCATGAGCCGAACCATGAAAGATAAAGAATTAGAAGCTTTTGAGAAGAAATTCGGCTATCCACCCACGGCTATTCGAGTAGCCATTGACGCCTTAGCCGTTTTTGCGAATAAGGACAATCCGATTAAAGGGCTCACCTTATCTCAGATAGACGCTGTTTTTTCTGCTACCAGGAAATGTAATGCTCCGGGAGATATTACCAACTGGGGCCAGTTAGGTCTAAAGGGTGATTGGTCTAATAAAGATATTCAGCTATTTGGTCGTAATTCTGTCTCCGGTACTTATGGTTATTTTAAGGAACATGCCCTCTGTAAGGGAGATTTCAAGAACGGTGTTAATGAACAACCTGGTTCCGCTTCTGTAGTACAGGGGGTTGGCGCTTCTTTAAACGCCATTGGCTATTCCGGTATTGGTTATGTCACTTCTGGTGTTAAAGCCATCGCCATTGCAGAAAAAGACGGCAAGCCTTTCGTCCCAGCGACTGCTGAGAATGCCGTCAATGGCAGTTATCCCCTAGCCCGTTTTCTCTATGTTTATGTCAATAAAGCTCCTGGCAAACCCCTTGCCCCCATGGAAAAAGAATTCCTGAAGATGGTGCTATCTAAGACCGGCCAAGAGATCGTGGTTAAAGATGGTTATATTCCTTTGCCTGCCAAGATTGTTAATCAAGAGTTAAATAAGTTTTAGTAATTATTTCCCTGGATGGATAGGCGAAACCGCTCCCAGTCAAAGGAAGGACCGGGATCGGTTTTGCGACCAGGGGCAATGGTGCTGTGTCCAACAATGCGATCCAGAGTAATAGCCGGGAAAGCCTGCTGGAGAGAACGGGTCAATAAAGCCAAGGTAGCATATTGGACATCGGTGTAGGGTTCAGTATCTGTGCCTTCCAATTCAATTCCCAGAGAGAAATCATTGCAGGCCGTCCGATCGCCAAACTGGGAAACTCCTGCGTGCCAAGCCCGGTGGTGGAGAGAAACAAATTGTATCGCCACTCCGCTTCGTTGGATGAGTAAATGAGCTGAGACCCGTAATCCAGCTAAACTAGCAAAATAGGGGTGGGCAGCAGTTGGTAACGTTCCAGTGAACAGCGCCTCAATCCAACCGCCGCCATACTCCCCCGGGGGCAAGCTAATTCCGTGGATAACCAGTAGGTCCACTGTGCTATCACTGGGGCGCAGATCCCAATGGGGACTAGCGACCCACCGCAGCCCCATCAACCAACCCCGTTGATCCATGGGAAGTAACGTAAGTCCTTGCGTCGCGCCGTTCGATGTGCAAATTTCTGACTCCTGATTAATCAACTCCATTTTTATCCCCTTGCTAGAATTTCCGCCTGTTTCTGAGGTTTTTCCATCATGATGGCTGATTATCAACCTGCTGCAGATTGTCTCCGGGATCGAGTTATTTTGGTCACTGGAGCCGGAGATGGTATTGGCCGAGCGGTTGCCCTGGCCTGCGCTGCCCATGGGGCTACCCTCGTTCTCGTGGGGCGTACCGAAGGAAAGCTGGAAAAGGTCTACGACGCTATTGAGAAGGCTGGCTATCCTCAGCCGGCCATAGTGCCACTAAACATGGAATCTGCCACGCCCAGGGAATATCAGCAACTTGCTGAGCTGTTAACTGATGAACTCGGACGGTTGGATGGACTGCTCCATAACGCCGCTGCATTGGGTATCCCCAGTCCGTTACAACACTATGATGTGGATATCTGGTACCGAGTGATGCAGGTCAATCTCCATGCGCCTTTTTTGCTCACCAAAGCTTGCCTCCCCCTATTACAACGAGCTCCTGATCCTACAGTGGTGTTTACCAGTGCTGAAGTAGGGCGGCGAGGACGCGCTTACTGGGGAGCTTACGGAGTCGCTAAAGCCGGCCTAGAAGGGTTAATGCAGACTCTAGCCCATGAAATGGAAGGCACTCCAGTGCGAGTTAATAGCCTGGATCCAGGGCGTTGTCGTACCAATCTCCGGGCTAAAGCTTATCCAGGGGAGGATCCCAATACAGTGCCATTGCCAGAAACAGTGGTACCTTCCTTTCTGTATTTGCTAGGTCCTGATAGTCAGGGGATACATGGTCAAGCTTTAGTGTCTGATTGATATACCAGACCTATTTTGTACTCGCTCCCTTCTACTTCCCCTCAGGGAGCGGGTTTCTTTTGGCAGTAGCGTCTTGTGTTACCTACCATTAGCAGTGCAGCCCCTGATTGAGCTTCCCCCGCCAATCACCGTTTCTCCCCAATTGATTTCACTTGATATAGCTTTGGTAGATTAATAATCCCTGAAATAAATAGATGCAAAGGGGTTAGTCTTCAATTAGGCTACGATCACCAAAGCAAATTAAATAGCGGAGCACAGCGTGCTTCTGTTCCTACTTTTATGTTCTTATTATGGATTTACTGAATAGACTATCATTGCGGATAAAGATTCTTCTAGCTCCTGGGGTGGTGAGCACTTTTATATTATTTTACCTAGCATTTACTTACTCTGTCGCGCAACAAAACGGTGAACGAATATCTGATCTAAAAGAACATCGTTTTATTGTTTTTGAATTAGCTGGAACCAATATTGTGCTATTGGATAAAATTACTGAAACACTTAATGTGGCTGTTGCCTCCGCCGAAATCAGTATGGTGGAATCAACAATAGAGGAAGCAAAATCGCTTAAAACAAACTTAATTGCTATTGGACAACATGTTTTTACTGACCAAGCGATAACAGAACAACACTGGCATGCATTTAATGCTTATTTTCAAGTAGCTCACCGGCTTTCCCTAGAATTAGCTTCTGGCCAAGTTGATTTCGGCACTAAAAAAAATGATATTGAGATCATGGGAAGCCGACTTAAAATAATTAAAACTGCTTTAGTTAATTATAAACAGACAGCTAAAGATCAATTTATTGCTGCATTACAAGCAACGTCACAGACTACCCATCGGGCCATTTTAATTGGTATTGCTAGTGGTTTGCTGGCTATTTTATTTGCAACGCTGCTTTCCTATGGCGTTGCTTTTATTATTAATCGCACTATGGCTCAGGTAATTGGTTCTTTACGGGAAATAGCTGAAGGGGGAGGGGATCTACGAGGGCGTATTCCCCAAGCATCGGTAGATGAAATTGGTCAATTAGTTAAATGGTTCAATATTTTTGTGGAAAAACTCCAGCAAGTAATTGGTAAATTAGTGGAAGATGTCGCTAGATTAGACATTATGACTCGAGAGATGTCTGTTGTTGAACTGCAAACTGGACAGTTATTTGCTGATGAGCGTCAACGTATTCTAGCTGTAGCGAGGGAAATAAAATTTATTGCCGATCAAACCATTCAAGTAGCAGATAACGCTTCTATTGCCTCTACTTCATCTCAAACTGTGCAAGATACTGCAAGTATTGGTCAAAAAGCTATTCAAGCAACTATTAATCATATCGAAGCAGTAGCTAAACAAATTAATTTTACTGCTGAAGCAACTCAGCGTATTGAACAAGATAGTCAAAACGTTCGCTCTGTAGTAGCCACTATTAAAAATATTGCTGAACAAACTAATTTATTAGCCCTCAATGCTGCTATTGAAGCTGCTCGAACTGGTGCTCAGGGTACGGGATTTGCTGTTGTTGCTGGTGATGTGCGCCGCTTAGCAGAAAAGACTAAAAATGCTACAAATGAGGTAACAAAAATTATGGAAGCAATGCTGGGCAATATTCACACTATTGTGCAATGGGTACAGGAAAGTCGCAGTGGTGTTCAAGATGCAGTGTGTAATATTCGAGATACTCGCCAAAGTTTGCTAACCATGTTGCAACAAGTGGACAAAATGTCCCTAATGAATAGCGAGATTGCCTCTTATACCGCTCAACAACGGTTAGCCGCTAGTCATGTTAGTACTAGTACCGAAGAATTAAGTGCTATCGCTGAGCAAGCAGATCAACAATCTGCCCTCGCCGGCAGCATATCTCGACGAGTTGCTCAATTAGCGTTAGAACTTCGCAAGTTATCAGAACAGTTTAAAGTGTAAGTATAGTATTTTTCTTATAAGGGGGAATGATGAGAAAAACGATAGTTATATTTTTTGCTACTGGCTTTTTTACTAATTTAGCCGGTGCTATAGAGATAGCTGATAATTTATCTGTCAAGGGATTTGCTACGTTAGGATTAACCCATAGCGATAATCAAAGGGCTGACTTTGTAGCGAATCGCTATTTTTACCCCCAAGGAGCAGGGTATAATGATAATCTAACTATTAACGTAGATAGTCGGGCTGGTGTTCAAATAGATTGGCAGGCCACTCCAGGTGTTAGTTTAACTGGTCAATTGCTTAGTCGGCAATTTGCTTCTGGGGATTGGATTCCTCAATTAGAATGGGCTTTTGCCAAAGTAAATATTATTCCCAATGCAGATCTTCGTTTTGGCCGTATTCGACCAGCGATCTATTTACTCTCTGATTATTTAGACGTTAATTATGCTAATCCATGGATACGCCCACCTATTGAATTTTATTCACCAGCCCCCATGACTCGGATGGAGGGAATTGATTTACTTTGGCGGCCTACTACCGGTGAATTATCTTGGTTGGTACAACCGTATATTGGAAAAACAAAAATTGATTTGACTAGTGATACTCAATTAGAAGTAAATAAAATTCGAGGTATTAATGTTACCACAACAGTGAAAGATTTTACCTTTCGGGGCGGTTATATTGAAACTTACTTAACTGCCAATGCTCCTCGATTTACCGCTGCTTTTAATGGGTTATCCTTGATATGTGCTAGAGGAGATAACATAGCCTGTAACCAGATTCCTCTCTTAATCCCAGAAAATAAAAAATCTACTTTTGCTTCTTTAGGATTAGGTTGGGATAACGGTCAGCAGTTTCTTTCTGGTGAGTGGGGAAAACGGGAAAGTGATTCTTCTATTGCAACTACAACTAGTTGGTATCTTAGTGGTGGCAGCCGATTAGGAAAATGGACCCCTTATTTGACCTATTCTCAGCTGATGAATAATAGTCCAACTATTTTTACTAACGGATTAACGTCACTAACCAATACTATTATTACTGCTTTGCGTCTGAATAATCCTATGGATCAGACAACCACAACCTTAGGATTACGGTACGATGTTGCTAAAAATACTGCTCTTAAAGTTCAGTGGGATCATGTTAATACCCATTGTCAATCCATTTCCCAAGGAACTTGTGGTGGATTATTTGTTGAACAACAGCCCGGTTTTAGCAATAGCCCCCAGAATG
>CAWUNB010000050.1:0-10871 GCA_963923745.1 uncultured Thiotrichales bacterium | reverse complement strand
ACGTAATCCGTTGATCCAAAATCATCTATTAGTCCCAATTCCTTTGCTTGTTCTCCAGTCCAAACTAATCCACTGAACAATTCTGGCTGATCCGCTAATCGTGATCCTCGACCTTTTTTTACCGCCATAATAAACTGACTATGAATATTAGCCAATAATGTCTTGGTGTGGGCTACTTCTTCCGGACGTTCTGGCAGAAAGGAATCTAATAATCCTTTATGTTCACCCGCTGTTAATAAGCGGCGCTCAATACCTAATTTATTTATTGCTTCGACAAAACCAAAAGCGTCCATGCGAACACCAATAGATCCTACGATACTACCTGGATTAGCATAAATTTTCTGTCCAGCGACAGCAATGTAATAACCTCCGGAAGCACATAAATCACTAATGACAACATAAAAGGGTATAGTTGGATGTTCTTTTCTTAGACGAGTAATTTCATCATTAATATAAGCAGCTTGTACCGGGCTACCACCAGGACTATTGATACGTAAAATCACCCCTTGGGTGTTATTATCATCGAAAGCATCCTGCAATCCGGTAATAACATCTTCAGCATTTGCTTCAGTACCATCGGCAATAACGCCGTTAATTTTAACCAAAGCGGTATGCTTGCCACTACTTAGATGGAAAGCACGGCCATCCTGTTCGCTTATAATCCACAATCCAAGAATGGCAAATAGGTAGCAAAAGCCCAACAGCTTAAAAAAAATCCCCCAACGTCGCGCCCGACGCTGTTCTTGGACCGCTGCAAACGCTAGATGTCTAACCAGATCCCGCTCCCAGGTTGGTCGAGGGGTTGGGGAAGAGGGGGTTGCCGATAGATCGTCAGTCATGGTGTTGTTCCTGTTTGCTGGCAATAATCACCTTAGCCGAAGTGACGGTTCTCCTCAAACCCTAATAACCTCTGGGGACAGTCCCCAGAGGTTAGTTCCTAAAGACCTACCTAACATGATGCTGACTATTGAACAACGTATTGCCCAAGAACTGGCAGTCCATCCCCGCCAAGTAGAGGCCGCTGTGGCACTGCTGGATGAAGGAGCCACCGTGCCCTTTATTGCACGCTACCGCAAAGAAGCAACCGGAACTTTAGATGACAGCCAGTTACGTCATTTGGAAGAACGACTCCGCTACCTACGGGAACTAGAGGAACGTCGGCGGGTGGTGCGACAGAGTATCGCTGAACAGGGCAAGCTTACCCCTGAACTTGCTGTCGCGGTGGACAACGCTGATACCAAAACTCGGCTAGAAGACCTCTACTTGCCCTACAAACCTAAGCGGCGCACTAAGGCGCAGATTGCTCGGGAAGCTGGATTGGCACCCCTAGCCCATGGGTTACTGGCCAATCCCAATCAACGGCCTGAAGACGCCGCAGCTACCTTCGTCAACGCAGCAAAAGGGGTAGCTGATGTTTCTACTGCCTTGGAGGGAGCCCGTCATATTCTCATGGAGGAGATGGCGGAGGATGCAGAACTACTGGGTCAGTTACGGCAGTACCTGTGGGACTACGCTACGGTGGAATCTAAAGTAGTGGAGGGCAAGGACCAGGAGGGCACTAAATTTGCTGATTACTTTGATGCCCGAGAGTCCCTTAAAACCTTACCATCCCACCGTGTTTTGGCCCAATTACGGGGACGCCAAGAGGGGACACTAACCCTAGCGGTAGCCTTGACCGACCACAACGGAGACGATCTATCTCCCAGTAGTGAGTCCATGGTAGCGGGTCGCTACGGTATCAGGGATCAAGGTCGTCCAGGGGATCGCTGGTTGTTGGACACAGTTCATATGGCCTGGCGGGTGAAAATTTACACCCACCTATCAGTGGAACTGATGAACCGATTACGGGAACAAGCAGAGGAGGAGGCTATTCGAGTGTTTGCCAGTAACCTCCACGATCTACTACTGGCCGCCCCCGCAGGTCCCCGCACCACTCTGGGCTTGGATCCAGGTCTCCGCACTGGAGTGAAGGTGGCGGTGGTAGATGGGACCGGTAAATTATTGCAAACAGGAACTATCTATCCCCACGCTCCCCGTAATGATTGGGATGGTGCCATCCATGCTTTGGCTCAGTTGGCCGCTCTCTACTCTGTGGAGCTGGTGGCTATCGGTAACGGTACTGCCTCTCGAGAAACCGATCGATTAGTGCAAGAACTGCAACGCCGTCATCCCGAGTTAAAACTACAAAAGCTCGTGGTATCGGAAGCGGGTGCTTCGGTTTATTCCGCTTCTGAGTTAGCTGCCAACGAATTTCCCGAGCTTGATGTATCCCTCCGGGGGGCCGTATCCATTGCTCGACGGCTACAGGACCCCTTGGCTGAATTGGTGAAAATCGATCCAAAATCTATTGGGGTAGGCCAGTACCAACACGATGTTTCCCAAACTCACCTAGCTAGAGCGCTAGATGCTGTGGTGGAAGACTGCGTTAATGGCGTTGGAGTAGACGTTAATACCGCTTCAGCGCCCCTGTTAGCCAGAGTAGCAGGTCTCACCCCTACCTTAGCCCGTAATATCGTAGAGCAACGCAATAGTCGTGGTCCCTACCGTAATCGCCGCCAACTACTGGAGGTTCCCCGGCTTGGCCCCAAAGCTTTTGAGCAAGCGGCGGGCTTCTTACGGGTGATGAATGGTGACAACCCGCTAGATGCCTCCGCCGTTCATCCGGAAGCCTATCCAGTAGTAGAACGCTTGGTGAGTCGCACCGGTCGTCCCGTAGCTCGTTTAGTAGGGGATACAGCGTTTTTGCGTGGGGTTAAACCATCGGATCTCACCGATGAGCGATTTGGTTTACCCACCGTCACTGATATTTTGCGGGAACTAGAAAAACCTGGTCGTGATCCCCGTCCTGAATTTCGCACTGCTAGATTTCAAGATGGGGTGGAGGATCTCAAAGATCTACGTCCTGGACTAATCTTAGAGGGAGTGGTTACCAATGTGGCTAATTTCGGTGCCTTTGTCGATATTGGTGTTCATCAAGATGGCTTAGTGCATATTTCAGCGCTGTCAGATCGGTTTATCAAAGATCCCCGAGACGTGGTTAAAGCGGGCGATGTGGTCAAAGTCAAAGTGTTAGAGGTAGATTTACCTCGGAAACGCATCGCTCTAACCTTGCGATTAACTGATGAAGTGCGGGTTACTGGGAATGGAGGCAGTGGCCGCTCTCGATCCGGATCTCGAGAAGAGGGGCTTCGTCAGGACGACAAACAATCTACTACCCGCTCCAATCCAGTTAACGGTAAACCAAGCAAACCTCAACCAGGCAAGGCATCTGTTTCTGCAGAGTCAACCCTTGGTCCAGGGGGGAGTTCATTGGCTGATGCCTTTGCTCGAGCTAAACGGAGATAAATTCTAGGGGGGGAGAACACCGTGACAGTAAACCCAGTGGCTAGAAGATAAGCCAATAGTGGGTGGGTAATGTTCGCGGCAACAAGGTAAGGCCACAGCACAGCGGGGATGGAAATGGCAACCGGTTGGTGGGTTAGTCGGGGATGGAAGGTCACCGGCCAAGCGCATCACTTTCCTGCTTGTGCTGGGTTCCACCACCGGTACGGCAGCTAACAGGGCTTGAGTGTAAGGATGAGCCGGTTGACCCAGCACTTCTTCTGCTGTTCCCTGCTCTACAATGCGACCCAGGTACATGACCGCTACTTGATGAGCAAGGTACTCCACCACACTGATATTGTGGGTGATAAACAGGTAAGCAATGCCCAGCCTATCCTGTAATTCCTTGAGCAAATTGATGATCTGAGCTTGGACTGAGACATCCAAGGCACTGGTGGGCTCATCCCATACGACTAAACTCGGTTCCACCGCTAAGGCACGAGCAATGGCAATACGCTGCCGTTGCCCACCGGAAAACTCGTGGGGATAACGATCAGCCATGTCTGGCGTTAACCCCACCTGAGTTAACCAGTGACTAACCCGTTGTTGTCGATCTTCCTGGTTTTTCCCTATTCCCAGGGCGGTCATGCCTTCGGCAACGAGCTCTCTCACCTTCAAGCGAGGATTGAGGGAAGCAAAGGGATCTTGAAATACCAATTGCACATTCCGTCGCTGTTGGCGTAATGCTTCCTTCGTTAGCTGGGTTAGATCCACCCCTCCAAGGACGATCTGACCAGCATTAGCGGGGATGAGCCTAGCGATTCCCTTGCCCACTGTAGTTTTGCCACAACCTGATTCACCGACTAATGCCACGGTTTGTCCCACGGCTACCCGTAGAGAAACACCATCTACAGCCCGCAGTACTGAGGGAGTTTGGCGAAATAGAGGTTGCCCGAGGGGAAAGTGAATAGTCAGGTTAGTCACTTCCAGGAGAGGGGGGGACGGGAGCAAAGGGGGTCGAGTTTCGGAGAGGAGAGGGGAGCTAACTTGATGACAAGGCTGGAATACATCGGGATCGTAGCGGTGGCAACGAACCTGGCAGCCATCAGTGAGGGATATCCAGCGGGGAGGCGTGTCATGGCAGATTCCCCAGGCTTGATCGCAACGTTCCGCAAAGCGACAGCCGACGAAGGGCCGGTAAAGGGGAGGAACGGTGCCCGGAAGGGTGCTCAAGGGTTTACCCCGTTGTTCCCGGCCCGGTAAGGCAGCAAACAATCCCTGGGAGTAAGGATGATGAGGATTGGTAAAAAAAACTGAACGGGGAGCTTGTTCCACCAAATGGCCGGCGTACATTACCGCCACTCGGTCTGCCATAGTCTGAACGACTCCGAGATCGTGGCTAATGAGTAACACCCCCATTCCCAACTGCCGCTGTAGATCCTGCATCAATCCCAAAATTTGGGCTTGAATGGTGACATCCAGTGCGGTAGTGGGTTCATCAGCGATGAGCAAGGCAGGGTGACAAGCCAGGGCCATGGCGATCATCACCCGTTGCCGCATCCCTCCAGAAAATTGGTGGGGATAGTCTTTCCAACGTCGTTGGGGATCCGGTATCCCCACCTGAGCCAACAGTTCCTGGATTCTGTCTTGGCGGCGTTTTCCCCGTAGCCCTTGATGATGGGTTAAGGGTTCACCAATTTGATCTCCTATCGTCATAATAGGATTGAGGGACGATTGAGGCTCCTGAAAAATCATCCCTACCCGCCGGCCCCGTTGCTGACTCCTCTGCGCTTCGGTTAACCCAAGCCAGTCTTCTCCGGCCAGATTTATCGACCCTTGGGAGATGTAAGCCGCTGGAGGTAACAGCCCCATGATGGATAGGGCTGTGAGGGATTTACCGCAGCCGGATTCTCCTAACAGGGCAAAAGTTTCACCAGCGGCTAATTGGAAACTCACGCCATCTACCGGGCGTAGGATTCCCCGGGGAGTTCGTAGCCGAGCATGAAGATTTTCTATCGTTAGAAGTGAAGACATTTTGCTTTCGTTAGGAATTTAAAATTTTTAATCAGTTGTTCCTCGCCCCGCGAGATAGGCCCCTAATAAGGTTAATCCTCCCCCGAGCCACTCCCGTAACGACAGCGGTTCTTGGAGTAGCCATTGGGCAGAAAAAGTGGCAACCAATACTTCAAACAGCATAATCGTCGCCGAGCGGGATAGAGGAAGGTGAGTTACTCCATATTGGGTAGCAACAGTGGTAAAAACGATTCCCAAACCCCCGAGGGCCATTGCCACACCCCAAAGCGAAGGAGAAGAAGGGGGTAAGGGGGATTGGCTAGCCCATGCTAAGGCTGCGCCGGTAATACCTAGCCAAGCCACCACAGTTTTAGTGCGAATTGAGATCCCCTGGGCTTTGCGGGTGAAAACATTGGCCAAAGCAAAGGTAAACCCGGAAGACAGGGCTAACCATTCAGCCCCATTGGCAGGCCAGGGTATTCCCTGGGATGGTTGGTACAACATCACTAAAGTGCCAGTCATGGCAGATATCAAGGCGACGACACCAATCCGGCTAGGGTACTCTTGTAGAAAGAAGTAACCAAATAGGGTGGCCCACAGCGGGGATAGGTAAAACAGCACCATGACCCGGACAATGTTGCCGTCGATCACCGCCAAGATGAAAGACAATTGGGACCAACCCAGTACCACAGCTAAACCCACCATAGGACCCGGTGCTGGTCTTATATTCACCTCTCCCCGGATAATCCAAAATAACCCGATGGTCAGGGCAGTGCTGTACATCACCCCCGTGGCCCATACTCCATTCATACCTCCTTGGTTCAGAAAGCGCAGGGGATACCAAATGAGTCCCCAGAAGGTTGAGGACAGTAGTAGAGCCAAGCTGGGGAGAAAGGAGGAAGAGATCATGGGATCGGGTCGGTAGCGGTTATCCAGCAGAGTGGCAGCCATGAATAGCGATTTAGCAAAGTTGCAAGATTACCCTTTTCAGCGTTTGGCAGCGTTAACAGCGGGAATAGTGCCGCCAGAAGGACTCCCCCTTATTTCCCTTTCCATTGGTGAACCCCGTCATCCAGCGCCGGCCCTAGTGGCGCAAACTTGGTTGGCCAATCAGGGAGGACTATCCCAATATCCCACTACCCGGGGCACGATGGCATTGCGGGAAGCCATTGCTCGCTGGTTAGAGCGCCGTTTCCAATTACCAGCGGTGGATCCAGAACGCCAGGTATTACCAGTCGCTGGAACCCGAGAGGCACTGTTTGCCTTCGCCCAAACAGTGGTGGAACGGAATCGGGAAGCGTTAGTGCTAATGCCCAACCCTTTTTACCAGATTTACGAAGGAGCGGCGTTATTAGCAGGTGCAACGCCCTGGTATCTTAATGGGACGGCGGAGACAGGTTTCCAACCGGATTTTGCCGCAGTACCAGACGAAATATGGCAGCGTTGTCAATTGCTGTATCTCTGTTCGCCTGGTAATCCAGCGGGCGCTTTATTGGATTTGTCCAGCTACGCTCGGTTGCTGGCATTGGCTGATCGCTACGACTTTGTGATTGCCGGCGATGAGTGCTACAGCGAACTATACCCGGACGAAGCCCAGCCACCTTTGGGATTGTTGGGGGCGTGTATTCAGTTGGGGCGAACGGATTTTAGCCGCTGCGTGGTATTCAACAGTTTAAGTAAACGATCTAGCGTGCCGGGGCTACGCTCTGGGTTTGTAGCGGGAGATGGGGCTATTTTGGATCGCTTCTTTTTATACCGGACCTATCAGGGCTGTGCTCTACCTCCACCAACTCAGGCTGCCTCAGCGGCGGCTTGGAGCGATGAGGCCCACGTAATAGAAAACCGAGTTTTGTATCGGCGCAAATTTGCGGCAGTCTTGGCGATCCTGGAGGATGTACTGGAAGTCTCGGCCCCAGAAGGGGGGTTCTATTTATGGCCAAAAGTGCCGGGAGGGAATGGGGAAGTATTCACCCGCGAACTGTTTGCCAAGCAAAATGTGCTGACACTACCGGGAAGTTACTTGTCCCGCACCGCCCACGGTATTGATCCCGGTTATGACCGAGTACGATTGGCTCTCGTGGCACCCTTTGCCGACTGTGTTACTGCCGCCCAACGGATTCGGGAATTTTTGGCCCATTAACAGCAGCAATCAATCCAAGCCGCCCCAATTCTTGTAAATACTGATCTAAAGTACGCATTCCCAGAGCTTGGCCTGTTTGGATGGCTGAATACAGTTGATGGATTTTATTTTCCCGAATTAAGTTGCGGATTGCGGGGGTAGCGATCATAATTTCGTAACCCCCTATCCGTCCTCCCCCTATTCTTTTCAATAGTGTCTGGGATATAACAGCCTGGAGGGATTCGGCTACCATCGTCCGAATAAGTTCTTTTTCGCCCGCCGGAAACACATCGACTATCCGATCGATTGTCTTTGCAGCTGACTGAGTATGCAGGGTGGCAAAGACCAAGTGGCCAGTTTCGGCAGCGGTCAAGGCTAGACGGATAGTTTCCAAGTCCCGCATTTCCCCGACGAGGATAACATCAGGATCTTCCCTCAAAGCTGAATGGAGAGCTTCACCAAAACTGTGGGTATCACGATGCAATTCTCGTTGATTAACCAAGCATTGTTTACTGGAATGAATAAATTCGATGGGATCTTCAATCGTTAGAATATGGCAAGCCTCAGTTGTATTTTTATAATCAACCATAGCGGCCAGAGTAGTGGATTTGCCCGAACCTGTAGGACCTGTCACTAGCACTAAACCATGCTTATTACTGGCAATTTGCTTAAAAATATCCGGTGCTTGAAGCTCAGCTAATGTTTTAATAGTAGTTGGGATTATTCTAAATACCGCGCTTGCCCCGCGATGCTGGTGGAAAGCATTGACCCGAAAACGGGCAACATAAGGAATTTCCCAAGCAAAATCAATTGCTAAAGAGCTGGCATAGTCTTGACGCTGCCTATCTGTCATGATGCTCAGAATAAGTGCGTGGACTGCTTCGTGATTCAAAGGGGAGGTATTAAGACGGCGGATATCGCCGTCAATGCGTATCAAGGGCGGTAAACCAGCAGAAAGATGTAAATCAGACGCATTATTTTTAACGCTGAAGGTGAGCAACTCAGTAATATCCATGTTCCTCACTTTTTTTATTTCGGATACTTAATTATCACCGACCAGCTTGGGCTGTTACATTATTTTTAAAAGTTCCCGGTCCTGAAGTAGACTCTCCTGTTTCCGCTAATTGTGTCCCAGGAGGAGGATTTTTTATAAAATAACCGCGAATACCATTAGTGATAGCTTGAGCCATCTCTTGTTGAAAAGCGGGACTCCCCAATTTTTCTTCTTCTTCAGAATTAGAAATAAACGCTGTTTCTACCAATAGCGAAGGAATATCGGGTGACTTTAATACTAGAAAACCCGCCCGTTCCACTCCGGTACGGTTGATATCACCTAATTTCCCCAAAGACGACAAAACTCGGCTGGCAACTTGTACGCTGGCACCGTGGGCGGCAGTTTGGGACATATCTAACAACACTTTAGCTAACTCGTTATCTCGAGTATCTAAGTGCACCCCCCCCACTAGATCGGCGGCATTTTCCCGCTCCGCTAACCAGCGAGCTGCTTCAGAAGTGGCACCTTTTTCTGATAGCACATACACTGAAGCTCCCCGGGCCTCACCATTTTCCACTGCATCAGCGTGAATAGAGACAAATAGGTCTGCTTTGTGGTGACGGGCTTTATCAATGCGATCTCGAAGAGGAACAAAATAGTCACCATCTCGAATAAGTACTGAATGAATACCCCGTTCTCGCTCCAACAAACTCGCCAAACGACGGGCAATGGCTAAAGTCACATCTTTTTCTTGGCGACCACCAGGGCCGGTGGCACCTGGATCCTTCCCTCCATGTCCTGCATCCACAGCCACCACGATCTTCCGGGGTGGGGTTTTTGCCGTAACTCGGGGCTCTGGTGTAGTTTTTTGGCGGGGAGCGTTAACCGTGTGAGGTTCACGGTTCATTTTGTTAACGTGAGGTTCCGCTGATTGAGGGTCACCAGTTTTGCTGAGTGGGGGAGCATCAACTTTAGCGCGAATAATCTCGGCAGGGCGGGTTTCCGTTTGAGTCAGATGGGTAGGTGAAGGAGAGGGAGGGGGTGTTAATTCACCGGAATGATTTCCCCCCCGTACTACGGGGGCTGGTGGTAAATGGGAAGATTCTGTTGAATCAACTGGTTCAGGGGAAGAAGAAGGCCCCATGATGCCCTGATCGGTTGCATTGAGGGGACCCCCATTTGCAGGTACTGCATCCGGTCGAGGAGCTAAAGCTTCCCGCACGGCTTTGACTAAATCAGCTGGTGCGCTGCGACTTGTTTTTGCGGGAGGAGGTGGAATAGGGGTGTGCCCCTTGGCCATGGCGGGGACATTGTTCCCTTGAAAAGCAGTGGCGCGAGGAGGGGAATCGTTATTGGTTGGAGGAGGCGTTGGAACTGCTTCACTCCGATTGGCTATGGGTTCCGGGCTACTGTTTCCTGAACTGCGCAATACCATCTGCCCGGCGGAGCCCCGCTTACCATCGGGAGAAGATAACTCCACTGTCAGAGTGGAGCCCTGAAGAGTGCCCCGGGCCTTTAGGGGACGCTTTACATCCAGTACCAAGCGTAGACGATTAGGCCCTTGCATTCCGCTGCGGACCGATCGTAGGAGATCGGCACGAAGTGCTTTAACTTGGCGCTCGGGTAACCGTTGTACACCCTCAAGGTCCACAACAACTCGATCGGGTTTATCCAGGGTAAAAACGATAGCTGTTAAGGAGCCAGCAAAATCAATAGTTAGAGTAGCGGCAGTTCCTCGATCGGAGAGTAAGCGCACCCCCGTTACTTCGGCAGCGAAACCGCTATTAATGATGGCTAGAAATAGCCATAGCATCAAACTCTCAACAATGCGTCTCATGGGCGCAACTCCCTCCGCTTTGCTGGCACCACGATACCTGGTTCCTCGGGATTTTTGTCAACAAAATTAGCTGGTAATAGAGCAGTGATGGTATCAAATAGCAATGTTGTTTTTTTGTAACAACTCAAGGGCTGTAGCGATGCGCTCTCCTTCTCCGCTACCCGTTGTGATAATTACCTCTCTCCCTTCGTTCTGGTGATGGATAATCACGGTCAAATCAGGTTTTGGTAGCATTTCCTCCGCCTGCTCTGGCCATTCCACCAAACAGAGGAAAGGGGCAGTAAAATAATCTCGTACCCCCAGGTATTCTAACTCCCCCGGATCTATCAATCGATATAGATCAAAGTGATAGACCGTCCCACTCGGTAATTCGTAGGGTTCTACTAAGGTAAACGTTGGACTTTTGACGTTTCCCCGATGGCCAAGGGCTTGGAGTAGCCCGCGAGCTAGTGTCGTTTTTCCGGCCCCTAGATCGCCTTGGAGCGCTATGTATCCTCCTCTTCCAGCATTAGCCTGAGCTAACTGGGCTCCTAACTGCTCCATCTCATCAGGCCCTCGAATAATTAGTTGTAGCATTAATTATTTTC
>CAWUNB010000049.1:0-10974 GCA_963923745.1 uncultured Thiotrichales bacterium | reverse complement strand
GATCCTCTCTGGTCTCGTGGGCTCGGAGATGTGTATAAGAGACAGGTTTTACGAACTACGAATGGGAATAACTACCCAGCCCCCTTGACCCCGTTCAGAGAGTCGCTAAAATTGGCGGCCCCTAGCGGGTGTAGTTCAATGGTAGAACTTCAGCTTCCCAAGCTGATAGCGTGGGTTCGATTCCCATCACCCGCTCCACGCTTCCTTTCCTGCTTTATTCACTTCTCTATCTTTAGTTCGCTGGTACCGAGCTGCGAGGAATTGCTCCGTAGGGACTCTGACGCACCCGGTCATGGCGGTGCATGCGGTACTCCACGAAACCGGCCAGATCGTTGAAGTGCATGAAAGGGTTGCCAATAATCTGCTCAGCCATGGTGGAAACTGGTACCTGGGCATAGTGGTGGCCGGGGTGAATGACTGTTTCGGCGGGAAGTTCAGTTGCCAGCCGCTTTAAGGTGTGGAACATCTGCTCCGGGTCCCCCCCTTTAAGATCGCACCGCCCACAACCGTAGACAAATAGGGTATCGCCGCTGATGAGATGATCTGCTACCCGATAGCAAGCAGAGCCAGGGGTGTGACCGGGAGTATGGAGAATCTGCAGTTCTGTGGCACCGAGGGAGATAACATCACCTCCGTGGTGTAGTGTGGGCCGATCTAACTGACTGTCCCAGAAAGAGGCTTCTGACTGAAGCAAATGAACTTGGGAATCAAATGCAGCCAGAACCGTTTCTAGACCGTTAACGTGGTCGTGGTGGCTGTGGGTGAGCAGGACATCGCTGATAGTAATTCCCAGGTTGCGAGCGAGGGTAACCACTTGCTCTGGTTCCCAAGCAGGGTCCACCACGGCCCCTCGATGGGTTCGGTGATCGTGAATGAGGTAGACAAAATTCTCCATGGGTCCCAGTTCAAGGGTATGGAGAGTGAAAGACTGGTTATCGCAGGAAACGGAAGAAACCGCTAAGTTGGACATCGTTGTTGGGCTCCACAGTTATAACTTGGCTATCTACCCATTGGACACCATGATCCCAGGACCTAACCACTCCCAAGCAACCATCCTGGCAGCCGGTCTGGCCGATCTTGGGTTATCCCTTTCGCCTTCAGTTCAAGGTGCCCTATTGCACTACTTGGGGCTGTTGGCACGTTGGAATCACGCTTACAACTTAACGGCTATTCGCGATCCAGAAGAAATGGTGGTTAAACATGTATTGGATAGCCTAGCTGTCGTTCCCCATTTGCCCATTCCTCCAGGAGGACGACTCCTGGATGTGGGAACAGGAGCTGGCCTACCTGCTTTGCCGTTGGCGTTGGCTCGTCCAGACTGGCAAATCACCGCCTTGGATAGCAATCGAAAAAAAATTCGTTTTGTTACCCAAGCTTGTTTGGAATTAGCCCTTATCAATCTCACCCCCGTGCATTGCCCCGTGGCGGACCACCATCCTTCCACTCTCTACAATGGCATCATTTCCCGTGCTTTCTCCAGCGTAGCTGACTTTCTCCAGGGGAGTTGTCATCTTCTTGGAGAGACTGGTCAGTGGTTTGCCATGAAGGGACTCTATCCCAGCCAAGAGTTGGCAATCCTTCCCCAGGGTTACCAATTACGCCAAGCCACCCAACTCACGGTGCCCCGGTTAGCAGGCGAGCGCCATTTGCTAATCCTGGAAAAGGGCTATTCCAGCCCCAAAACCGGGGACGCTTCAACCCCTATAATTTAGGTCCTTTGCCCATGACCCTTATTCGTCCTTTTGCTGCGTTATGCCCTGCTCCCGGTCGAGCTAATGATGTCGTTGCCCCTCCCTACGATGTCGTTTCTCAGGAAGAAGCCCGCCACCGGGCTACTGGACGCCCCTGGAGTTTTCTCCATGTATCCCGAGCAGAAATTGATCTTCCTGCGGGAACAGATCCCTATAGCCAGGCGGTTTATGCCAAGGCGGTGGAAAATCTAAGGGCTATGGTTACTGCTGGAGTATTAGTTCAAGAGCCCTCCCCCAGCTACTGGGTTTACCGCTTAATCATGGGAGATCACGTCCAAACGGGTTTGGTCGCCGCCGCTTCGGTGGTGGCTTACGATCAGGGGCGAATTCGCCGCCATGAATTAACACGCCCCGATAAAGAAGATGATCGGGTACGGCAAATCGATGCCCTTAATGCCCAAACGGGCCCAGTATTATTGGCCTACCGTGACCATGAAACGGTCCGTGCCCTACTGGCAGCCGCTTCCGTAAATCCGGCAGAAATGGATGTCACCGCCGATGATGGAGTACGCCACTTACTATGGGGAGTGCGTGATTCCGCAGCCGTGGCTCAAATAACAGCGCTATTTGACGGAATGGAGCGGTTGTATATTGCCGATGGCCATCATCGCTCAGCAGCAGCCTCGCGAGTAGCAGCCCTTCGGCGAACTGCAAAAGAGAAAAACGACGCTCCTTGGGAATATTTTCTAGCGGTATTATTCCCCGATCGGGAAATGCGAATCCTGGATTACAACCGGGTAATCAAAGATCTAAATGGGCTATCTCGGGATGAATTATTGCATCGAGTAGCCACGGCCTTTCAAGTGGAAACCAGGGATAAACCAGTCCATCCCAGTCAACCAGGGGAATACGGGATGTATTTGCCAGGTCAGTGGTACCAGCTAACGGTTAACCCAAATTTGATTCCCAGTGATCCAGTGGCGCGATTGGATGTGAGTTTGTTACAGGATCATTTAATTGGACCAATTCTAGGGGTAGCGGATCCCCGTCGGGATAAGCGGATTGATTTTGTCGGAGGTATTCGTGGGTTAGGAGAATTACAGCATCGAGTAGATCAGGGAGAAATGGCGGTAGCTTTTGCCCTCCACCCTACGACTTTGAGCGATCTCATGGCTGTTGCTGATGCCGACCAAATCATGCCGCCTAAATCCACTTGGTTTGAGCCCAAACTGGCAGATGGGTTGGTTTCCCACCTACTGTCAGCGGTGTCTTAGCATTAACTCTCGGATCTGGTGTTGTTCCCAGGGCATGGCGAGTGCTTCTGCAGATGCCAAAGCCCTGGTCCAGCTCTTTTGGGCTCTCCGAGGTTGACCTGCCAGGGCCAATCGCCAACCGTTTAAGGCGTTGGCTCGAGGAGATGCCACGGGAAAACGCCGGGCGTAATTTAATAACCGCTGACAAGCCCGCCGAGCTTCTCGAGCCAAAGCAGGGCTATGGGGTCGTTGCTCCCACAACGTCAAATACACCTGGGCGGCACCAGCATGACCTTCCAGTGCACCAACTGAAGTAGCTCCGCCTAGCTGAGCCAACCGACTTACCTGGCGAGCCTTGGCCAGGGCCCGGGCTCGTTGCCCCTGTACCAGCGCCACTGTGCCCATAACTCCCGCCAACCATAGTCGTTCCAATACCTGTAATACCTTGGGAGAAAGGGCTTCTCCCTGGGCTATCAGGCTGGCTGCAGGGATTTGTCCCAGCCGTAGAGATGCCAGCAAAATCCCACATATTCCCCAGGCCTGGGCTTGGCTGTCCTGGCGAGCCTGGGCTAATCGGAGGAGAGTGTGGGCTTGGTTGAGGGCTGCGGCTAAGTTTCCCTGAAACAGGGCCAATTCAAAGGATTGAGCCAGCCCTTCATCCCGTTGCCGGGCATCACCTAACTGTTGGGCGATGGCCAATCCTTCCTTCAAAGAGTGGGCAGTAAGGTCCCACTGACCACTACGCAGCCCGTGAATTGCTAATAACTTGTGGCAGTAGGCGCGAGTGGCGGGCTCGGTTACCCCCACCAACGCTTGGCGAGTTAGGCCAGCATAGATTTCCGCCAGCGGGGGTGCCGGCAATAGTCCGGCAACCACTGCAAGGGCTCCATAACCCCTGGCCCGATCCCCATCATTACCCCACCGTTCGGCCCAATTGAGGGCCCGAAGTCCACCATAAATCAACAACAGAGGATGATGGGTAAAATAGGCCCAGTGGGTTAGTTGCTCGTACGCTTGCAATACCCAACGGTCCTGACTGGGATTGGCTTGGGGCAAAATTAGGCGATGCCTAATTTGAGTGAGGGTAGCCACCAATGTGGCTCCCAGTAGCCCACGGCGGGGTAGGGGTCGCCCCAGAATAGATAAACCCTGCTCCAGGGCCTGGTGACAGGCTTCCAGTTTTCCCAATTCCCACCAACCTTGGGCCAAGGCAATACACCAACCAGCGCGACGGGAGGCAGGGACGACGACAGTGTTTGCCAGTGTTAGCGCATGGCAAAAAAAGTCCACAGCCTCTTGGCTGGCGTGGGTACGGAGGGCTTGTTGACCGGCTTTCTCTAAGTAATGTAAGGCTTTATCGTGAACTTCGGCCTTTAACCAATGATGGGCCAAGAGGGGGTAATGGGAGGGTAGATCGGGGCTACTGTCTTCATACCACCGTGCTACAGCGCCATGGAGTTCCTGCCGTTGGGTGTAGAGCAACAAGTTGTAGGCCACTTCCTGGGTAATGACATGTTTAAAAATATAAGCCAATTCTCCCTCCTGGGGGCGAGTCAACTCCAGCCGCCCCAAGGCATCTAAGTAACTCGGTAATTGGGGACGTTCTTCCACCACCGGATAAACTGCTTGAACCAGGCCACCGGCAAACACGCGGCCAATTACGCTGGCCACCTTAAGGGCCAGCTGCTGGCCTGGTGGCAAGCCGTCGATGCGGTGGGTTACCAATCCTTGCAGAGTATCGGGAATGGTTATGGCCCCCAGATTTCCTTCCATGTTGAATACCACCTGCCCATTTTCCACGGATAACTTGTCCCGTAGGGCATGAACCAATTCTTCAATAAAAAAAGGGTGGCCATGGGCTTTGTCAGCCACCAGCGCCAGAACGGCTGGAGGCAACTGGGATGTTCCCAAGCAGTAACAAGCCAGCTGTTCTGCTTGGGCAGGAGGTAAGGCTTCCAAAACAAGATAATGGGCTTGTCGTTTCAGCCAACGGTAATGGTGACTTTCTCCATCACTGAGAGGGCGAGTGGTGGCAATAATCAGCAATTGGGGGAGATCTTGGGTAAGTTGTTGTAACAGTCCCCAGGATAGAGAATCAAACCAATGGAGATCTTCTAGGATTAGTAAACTCGGCCCCACCAACTGGTAGCCTAGTAGGGCAACCAAGAGAGTTCGGGTAGTGTGGGCCCGGGCTTCTCCTGTCATGGCTTGTGTCAGCAAGCTCTCTGGCCATGGCACCCCTCCTACTGATCCCAATAAGGGGAGATAGGGTTGCAGAACTGGAGGAAGTTGCTGTGCTGCTTTCGCTAACCATGGAGCGAACAAAATTCGCCAAGGGTGATAAGGGCTGGTCCGTTCTACAGCGTCACCGTTCGCCCGCAGAACGGATAGTTCAGAGGAAAGAGACAGTCCCCTTACTAATCGAGATTTACCAATACCAGCTTCCCCTTCCACCAGCCACAACCCGCCCTGCCCCTGTTGCTGTAATTGGGCTAGGGCACCGTTGAGAATCCTCTGCTCAGTTTCCCTACCCACCAGGGGAACGGTAGGGATAATCGGTGATGGAGGGAGCTGTTCTTGCGGGCTCCATGCGGTTACCGGAGTCCCATAACCCCGGAGAGAAATAGCCCAAGGAGGATGCCACTCGACCCGCTCTCCAATGGCTAAACGGGTTGCACTATCGCAGAGTAATTGGCCAGGCATGGCAACTTGGAAGCGGGCCGCTAAGTTAACGGTTTCTCCCACCACGGTGTAAGTGCGCCGCCGTTTGCCGCCGATTACTCCGCAGAACACCCGCCCACTGGCAATCCCAATTCCCCAGGATTCCTGGTAGTTTGCTAACAACTTGCGACACTGACGGGCAGCTGCTAAAGCACGCCATGGATCATCTTCATGGGAGAAAGGAGGCAAACCAAATACCGCCAACAAATGTCCTCCCCGATCATCCATCATCAGGGTCAATACGCTGCCCTCCCAACGGACTATCACTTGCTGCAATCCCAGCAACATCTCCTGGGCAAGGGCCAGTTCCCCAGGATGGGACCAACGAGGTAAACCAATGAACACCGTTGTGACGAAACGTAAAGCCGCCGACCAACGACTCCCTCCTTCCCAAGCTAACATCGCCAAAGGTCCAGCCAGACAGTTGCTGAGGAAAGACAGCTGGTCAACGGAAGGGATTGAAAGAGAAGAGTTGGCTCCCTGTGGAGCAACAGGGTGGCGCAATCCCTCAATCCAGGCCAGTTTGCCGATTCGCCGGCTACGCACTTGGTCCTGTAACAGTAGCCAACTGGTTTGAGTCATGACCACTTGCCCAGGTCCCGCCTGACGATTGGCTGCCGCTGCTTCCCTAACAGCCATTCCCCCGTAGAGTAATCGCCAACTTCCCTGGTATCCCCCCAGTCGCCATATCAATAATTCCCCACTGTCTAACGCCAAGTGCAGCCGTAATGGAATTGTGTTATCCATTAATTTATTATCCAATACCGCTCTAATAGCTAACGCGCAAGCTAATCCTTGACGTAAAGATTCTGTTATTTTTCTGGAATCACTAGCCCAAATGGCTAACAATCCATCCCCAGCAAAATCTCCTATATCACCACCATAATTTTCTACTAATTGAGTCAATTCATTAAAAAATCCATCAAGCCACCGGCCAATGCGCTCAGCTCCCTGGGGACTTTCACTAGCTAATTGGTTAGTCAGTGAAGTAAAGCCGGCAATATCCACTAAGAGCACGGTAGCTGTTTTTATTTGGCAAATAGGAGTGGAGGTTAATGGGGGATAGTTATTCGGAAAATAATGGGGAATGGTAATAGCAGGAAAAGTCACCATTGGGAGATCTAAGCTAAAAATTAGAAATTGGTATTTATTCTAGATCGAGAAATTTTCCAAGTCATTTATTGTGTGAAAGTTAACTGGCCTTCAGGGAAGATTATTTTTGCTATAATGTTACGGATTCCAAGGGGGTGGTCCGCCCATGGGATTCTTAGCTTGCATCACCTCGGTAAACCCCTTAACCTTGCGCCCTTCCAAGGGAGTATTAGCGATGACTGAAATTGATTTGAATCGCGCCCGATTCAATATGGTCGAGCAACAGATTCGGCCATGGGAAGTGCTGGATCCCCAAGTACTAGATGCCATGATGGAAGTTCCCCGGGAACATTTCGTGCCGATGGGTTACCGCAATTTGGCTTTTGCTGATATTGCCATTCCTCTCCCTCAGGGGCAGTCCATGATGCCTCCCCGCTTGGAAGGGCGACTGTTACAGGCCTTGGCGTTGCGTCCCTCGGATATTGTGTTGGAAATAGGTACGGGGAGCGGCTTTTTTACCGCTCTACTGGCCCGCTTTGCTAAACATGTTTACAGCGTGGAGTCTCGCCCGGAATTATTGGCAGAGGCTCGAGAACGCCTGACTGCCTTGGGTGTTACTAATGTCACCCTGGAAGAGGGTGATGGATCAAAAGGTTGGTCCCGTCGTGGTCCCTACGATGCCATCGTATTGACTGGCTCCGTTCCGGCGCTGGTAGACGCTCTCCCCCGTAGTTTGCGTCATGGTGGTCGGTTGTGTGCCGTAGTAGGTTCTTCTCCAGCCATGGCGGTGCGCCTCATTACCCGAACAGGAGAAGGGGTATACGCCCAACAGGATTTATTCGAGACAGTTTTGCCTCCGCTGGATAACGCTGCCTCGTCACTGCACTTTCAATTTTGAGATCGACTGACCGATGCGTCATTTTACGCCCCGTGAGCTGAAGGAATACCTGGAAACCGCTAACCCTCCTCCCCTTTTGCTGGATGTACGGGAGCCTTGGGAGTATCAGGTGTGTCACATCGACGGAGCTCAGCTTCTCCCCATGCGCCAGATTCCGGTAACCAGCCAGGCCCTGGATCAAACGCGGGAAACCGTAGTGATTTGTCACCACGGAGTACGTAGCTACCAGGTTTCCTACTACCTGGAGCGCTTAGGTTTTAGCAACATTATCAATTTAACCGGTGGGATCGCTGCCTGGGCACGGGATGTCGATCCCACCATGCCGACTTATTGATCTACTTGATCTCCCCCTAGAACATTGCTGAGAGGTTCACATCGTGCGGACTCCCGTCTTCCTGCTTCCCTGCCTGCTTGCCCTCGCCCCGGTGGCGAAGGGGGAGGACTTGTTGGCCATCTACCGCCTTGCCTTGGAACGGGACCCGGCCCTAGCCGTAGCCGCTGCTGCCCGGGAAAGCGCTTTAGAAGCGGTTCCTCAAGCCCAAGCAGCCTTTCTCCCGTCCGTTAATGGGGGTGCTGAATTGGATTACAACGCTTCCAAACTCACCTATGACAATCCTGTGGCGGCCCTCGGACCTATTAACGCCTCAGCCTCTGGGATGACCTATCGCTATCCCACTACCACGTTGTCTCTGAGCGTAACTCAGCCGGTTTATCACCGAGAGGCTTTTGTCGCACGACGTCAAGCAGATTCCCGAGTCAGTCAAGCGGATGCCGAATACGCTGCGGCTCGGCAGGACCTGATGCTACGGGTGGGACAGCGTTACTTCGATGTGCTGGCTGCCATTGATAATTTAGCTACTGCCCGGGCAGAGAAGGAAGCGGTGGGGAAACAGTTGGAACAAACTCGTCAGCGTTTCCAAGTAGGTCTTATCGCCATCACAGATGTTCACGAATCTCAGGCCAGTTATGATTCTGCGGCAGCCAGAGAAATTGCCGCTGAGAATCAGTTGGCCAATGCACGGGAAGCACTACGGGAAATTGTTGGTGAGCTACCCCGATCCCTGTCCGTGCTGATGGAGGATTCACCGCTCATCAGTCCCGATCCTGCTGATCCAGAGCGCTGGTCAGAAACTGCGCTATCCCAGAACTTGAAGTTGGAAGCTACCCGCTTTCAGGTAGAAGTGGCTAGAGAGCAGGTGGATTTGCAACGCTCCGGCCACTGGCCTCGAGTAGACGCAGTAGGTAGTCTCAGTTGGGCCGATGTGGGAGGCGCTACCCTAGCAGGAGGCCAAGAAACGGAGCGAGCCATGGTGGGTTTGCAGGTTGCCGTCCCATTGGATGTCAGCGGTGCTGTTCGCTCCCGAGTGCGCCAAGCTGAAGCGGAGTACACCCGAGCTAGGGAATCTTTAGAGCAACAGCGGCGTGCTACTGCTCTGGCGGCCCGTAGTGGTTACTTAGGAGTGGTAACAGGAGCCTCCCAAGTGAAGGCGCTCAAACAAGCTGTGGTATCTAATCAAAGTGCTCTAGAAGCAACCGAAGCCGGCTATCAGGTAGGTACCCGCACGGTGGTGGATGTTCTCAACGCTCAGCGATTACTCTACGCCGCCCAACGGGATTATTTCCGCTCTCGTTATGACTATGTGGTTAGTTTGCTGAAATTGAAACAGGCTGCTGGCCAGATCAGCGAAGGAGACCTACAGACGGTCAACGGTTGGTTGCGGGAGAAAAAGTGACCGCTGTGGTTGTGTTGTGTACTTGCCCCGATCCCTCAACCGCTGAGGAGTTGGCGCGTGCTTTAATAACCCAAGGACTAGCAGCTTGCGTTAATTTGCTACCCAGGATCACTTCCATCTATCGCTGGCAGGGGGAAGTGGAACAAGCAGAAGAGCAGCTGCTGGTTATTAAAACGCAAACGGACGTCTATCCCCAGTTAGAAGAGCTGATCGTTCAGCGCCATCCTTATCAGGTTCCTGAGATAGTAGCCTTGCCCATTGTGCAAGGCTTACCAGCCTATCTCGCTTGGCTGACAGATGCTCTCTCTCCTTCATCGGTGTCATCTCCATGACCAAGAGCCGCTTGACTCTGCTGGTATTGTCCCTGGCGATAGTCAGTCTCGCCTTAAGTTATGGAGCCTATCGACTGACTCACTCAACCACTCCACTTCCCCCAATTCCTGTTGCAGGAATAGGCAGCCAGCGACCCGATTTTTCTTTTCCTGATACGGCGGGAAATTTACGAGAGGCATCGGAATGGCAGGGGAAAGTAATGCTCATCAATTTTTGGGCAACGTGGTGTCCACCCTGTCGACGAGAAATTCCAGATCTATTGAAGCTTTACCACCGTTATCGAGATCAAGGGTTGGTTATTGTGGGCATTGGAGTCGATCACCCTGACAGCGTTCGCCGGTTTGTGGCAGACCTCTCCATGGATTATCCAAATCTGCTGGGAGGAGAAGCTGGAACCGGACTGTCCATGCGCTACGGTAATCGCACCGCTGCCCTACCCTACAGCGTAATCGTCGATCGGACTGGTAAGATTATTCAGACCTACGTCGGAGCCCTAAAGGAATCCGTCGCAGAGCGAACCATTCAACCATTGCTGTCAAACTGAGTATGTATAGTTAGCAAATACGAAGCAATCTGGGCGCGACTCTAGGGCCGCGCCAGAAGTCTCATCCATTATCAGCCGCCGAACTTCATATCCTCAAAAAAGCGTTTTACCCCATCAAACCAAGAACGGGCGCGGGGATCGTGGCGCTCGGTGCTGGCTTGCAGGCTCTTTTCAAAGTCCCGCAATAACTCTTTTTGTTTGCCGGTGAGGTTAATTGGCGTTTCCACCACCACTCGACACAGCAAGTCGCCGGGGGTACCACCGTGAACTGAGCGCACGCCTTTACTGCGCAGCCGGAACACTTTGCCACTTTGGGTTTCTGGCGGGACTTTGAGCTTAACGCGACCATCTAACGTCGGAACGTCCAACTCCCCACCCAGGGTAGCGGTGCCGAAACTAATGGGTACTTCGCAATATAAGTCGTTGTCTTCCCGAGTAAAAATGGGATGTTCTTTGACTTGTACCTGGACATATAAATCGCCGGTAGGACCGCCGTGCTCCCCCGCCTCTCCTTCCCCAGCAAGACGAATGCGATCGCCGCTGTCCACTCCGGAAGGGACTTTGACCGATAGGGTTTTTTGATCCTGCACCCGGCCCCGGCCACCACACGTGGGGCAGGGATCGGGGATGATCTGGCCTCGCCCTTGGCACCGGGGGCAGGTCTGTTGTACCGAGAAGAAGCCCTGCTGCATCCGCACTGCGCCGCGCC
>CAWUNB010000048.1:0-11050 GCA_963923745.1 uncultured Thiotrichales bacterium | reverse complement strand
ACAATCTCCCCTACTCGAACACTACTGGCCCCGAGCGACTGGATACGTTCTGCCGCCTGAGCTACCGCCCCAGAAATGGTATGCATCCGATCCAAGGTCTGGTTAACGATTTCGCCGCCTTTAGCGGCGGTAACGGCTGCCTGAGTGGAAGCTTCCGCTGCTTGAGTAGAGTTATGGGAGACTTCTTGGGTAGTCGCCCCCATTTGCTGCATGGCTACTGCTACTTGGTGAGTTTGATCTCGCTGAGCGTCCGCCGAATTAGCCTGAGAGCGGGCCATGACCGAAATCTGCTCAGTTGCCGTTGCAATCTGGTTAGTACTGTCTGCTACCTGCTTGACGGCAACTTGCAACTTGTCCAAAAAACTATTCATACCTCGGGCTAATTCTCCCAAATCATCCCGAGATAACACCGGTAGTCGTCGCGTTAGATCTCCCTGCCCCTGGGCCATGTCCTGCACTTGCTCTCCTAGACCCTGCACTGTTCCTGAAATGCTGCGAATGAGGAGTAGCCCACCGACGGTCAAAGTAATACTAATCAGCACGCCCATAGCCCATACGACAAGCCGCAACATTTTCAAATCCGCATTGCCACTGGCAGCTTGCTGATCGATCCGCCTCATGGCCTGATCTTGATACTGCTTAATGCCCAGCAACATTTCTTCAAAAGCAGGGTTGGAGCTATCAATAAAAATCTGGTTAGCCTGGGCTCCTCGACCCCGTAATACAGCGTTAACTACTTGATTATTAGCGGCATCTAACATCCCTAAATCCTTGAGTAATTCTTCTCCTCCCTGAGTCACTGCTGCTAAACGCTGGCGTACTTCGGTATTGGTCTGTTCCCGGGTGGCCATTAGAGACTCAATGGCATCCGGATCTTCAGTGCGCACTAACTTCAATACCACACCTTGAGTGCGAGCCAAACTCGCAATTAGCTCTAAATTAACTTGAGCGTTATTTCTAGCCGCTTGAGCCAATTCTGTGGTAATGGTAGTAGAGACATGAAGCAAATGGGAAAAACCAACAGCAGAACCCAACAATGCAACCAAAAAAGTAATAAGGGAAATAACAAGCTTCTGACCGACACTAAGGCGCATGGCGTAGAACTCCTCAGCCACTAACGACGCTAGGGGAGATTCATTAAGAATCTCCCCCAACAGGGCAAGCTCGATTACTGTCTCAGCCGGTTAACCGCCAAGCCCACGACGACTGAACCAATGGGTTTACCCCCCTCCAGCACAGGCAGGGCAACTTGGACCTGCTCTACCCCACTGGAAGAGTCCACTTCTACGGTACCAATCCAATCCTTACCTTCCATTGGTTTTTCATGTTTTGGTTTACCTTTATGAGTCCAAGACGTAGTTTTTCCTAGAAAACCTACTTTGCCTCCATCTGCACCGGAAATGAATAGCTCAGAGATAGCTGGATCTTTCTTTTCTTTGAGGTAAGTCATTACGGGAGTTTTGGTTAACGAACGGACAAAAGGATCTAGTACCGTCAAATTTTCCCATTTATCGTTGGTCATACCCTGGGCAGAAGCACTGGGGTGAGCATTGTAATCCTGCACAGCAGCTACCACTTGAGAATCATTACTTAACCAACGTAGGCTGTTCAGTTTTTCCTGTATCAAACTCTGAGTATCTGCCGAATCGGCATAGGCCACCCCAGCCAGCAAGGCTAGGGAAGCCAACAGATAACGTCCAACTAATTTAGTCATGGGCTCCTCCAGTAAACCGTAAGGTGGGGAACGATCTTTCTTTATTGAGCGGCTACTAACGCCGCTCCCAACAAACCAACTCGAGAATTCAACACCACCCGCACCGGCACTGTGGCTAGTAACGGAGCAAATCGCCCTTTAGCCAAAAAAGCTCTCATAAAAGATCCATCTCGGAGAACAGGCAGGATACGCGGGGCAATTCCTCCCGCCAAGTAGACACCCCCCTGAGCCAAGCAAGTAAGGGCCAAATTACCCGCTTGTTGGCCGTAGATACGGACAAAAAGCGCCAACGCGGCTAATGCCCAGGGATCAGTTCCTGTCAATGCGGCTGTTGTAATAGTCGCTGGATCCTTATCTCCTATCCATTGACCATGCTGGCTGGCAATAAATTGATACAAGGCAACCAACCCAGGTCCCGATAAAATTCGCTCATAGCTGACATGGGAATAACGCGCTTGGAGAAAAGTTAACAGAGCCTGTTGCTCCCCATCCACCGGGGCAAAATCGACATGACCTCCTTCAGTGGCCAAAGGATAGTAGCCCTCTTGTTCTCTCCAAACCAAAATCCCTTGACCTAACCCAGTACCAGCTCCCAGCAAAGCCCGGGGTTGACCGGGCCGTTCCTGGCCGACCTGAAGAATGGCTACATCCTCAGGAACCAACGCAGCCAAGCCATAACCCACCGCTTGGAAATCATTGATAAAAGCAACTCGTTTTATTTTCAGGGATTGGGCCAATTCACCAGCGACTAGGGATGGCCAAGATAGATTAGTAACGGTTACTTGATTTTCCTGCACCGGTCCAGCTACTCCAAAACAAGCTGACTCGGGAAGTAAGTCTTGGGAGAATGACTGGAGAAAAGCTACCACCATGGTCAGTAAATCTGACCAGTCGTTACTCACAAAACGCTGCTCATGGTAAACCCGGCAGCGCTGTCCCACTACTTCAGCGAGTTGTAATAAAGTCTTTGTTCCACCGATATCACCCGCTAATACCCGCATACCACTCTAATCCTAAGATTTAATTTTCAGTGCCCAGTGAATTAAAGCGTTTTCTACCCCATCGGCCATTTTCCGCCAAGAAAAATTATCAGCTCTCACTAATCCTTTAGCGATCAACTCGCGGCGGGTTGTTTCTTGGCATACCCTGTCAAGGGCAATTTCCATTTCAGTGACACTGTCTGGGTTAACATAGACAACAGCATCTCCTCCTACTTCCCCAAGAGAACTATTATTACAAGTAATGACCGGACAAGAGCAACTCATAGCCTCTAATACTGGCAAACCAAAGCCTTCGTAACGAGAAGGGTAGGCCAATGCCAGAGCACCCGCATAAGCACATTGCAACTCAGCATCCGACAATACCAGATGATGGACTTGAGCCGAACCGACGTGTTCCTGGAATTCTGGTTCAAGGGGAGGAATAGAATGGGTGCAAACAATTGCAAAATTAGCCCGATTTATCCCAAAATGCGCAAATGCTCTAAAAAATAGTAAAGCATTTTTATAATCTGTTTTGCTGCCAGACAAAATAAAATAAGGGCGCTCGATGTTATATTTTTGTTTAAAAGCAGCGATCTGTTCTGTGGATGGGGTAGAAAAATCTGTGCCACCATGGGTGACAACGATCTGTTGGGGGATAATATTTGGATAGAATCGCAATAAATCCCTCATAGTAGAATGAGAAACTGCTACGTAATTCTGGCAATAACGAAGGGCATCATGCTTTTCACGCCATTGCTCATTCGTTAAATCAAAACCCATAACCTCTGGAATCATATCATGAACCATGAGGATACTTGGCGTAGTCAATGGTGTCGTATAATAAGTTGAAGTAAATAAAGTTATTTTTTCTCGATCACAGATATCTTGCAATAGACGTCGATCTGTTGGGCGATTGGCATAATCATGGGCCGGTGCATCCAAATAAGAAATACCAGCAAATCGAGGTGCGGTGCGCATTCGGTCAATAATTACTAAAAACTCACCAAAGCCATTAGCTGACCACTCAGCTAATAAGCTTCGCCACACCCGAGAAATCCCACTTGCAATCCGAAAAAATACTCCATCGATAGCAATGCGAACACCGGCTGCACGAAGAGACGCAAGGGCCTTCATTCGCTGACTATCAATTGGAGTGAATTTATCATGGGAATGAAACCAGTTTAAAAAGCTTTCATTGGCAACGCTATCTAGTGACTGACTCCAGCCCATCAATTCATTAACTTGTGCCGCAGAAAGCGGTGCTCTAGCCAATAAAAAATAATTACCTAAAGTATAAGCACTCCAGCGATGACGCATGGCAATTTGGGCAAGAGTTGCCGGTGAATAAAAAAAAGTCCGTTGACCAGATTCAGGAGCCAAATAATCCCAATTACTATCTTGCCCAGAGTATATTTCAGTACTTCCAAGAATATAATCCGTCGTTGTAGAAAAGATAGCATCCCACTCAGCAAGAGGATCTATAAAATTTTCAGCCTTATTGAAAATAGTTGTCAAACGAACAGAACGATTAAATTTATCCCAAGTACCACCTACACAAAATTCAGCATTAGTGAAATTAACGCCCACCTTACTAAAATTAAAAAATTGATAACCGATGTCTCGCATTAATCGGGAAAATAAGCCGCTCTCTCCAGCAAAATCAACACAACGATCCTTAGGGCGAACGTTCAATATTTCCAATACACGTCGCAATAATAAAAAATTAGTTAATATTTGGCTCGCATTTCCTCCATTAAAACACTCACTTTGCGGAACACGGCTAGCCGTTAACCAATAAGGAAACTCAGTTTGTAGCCCGCCACAACTCGGGCAATGAAAATAAGCTACTTGATGAGTAAACAGTACCGTGCGAGTAAAAACTTGACTCGTTGCTGAACGGCACAACCGGCAGTGAGTTGTCTCAAGTGGATTAGTAATCATTGGCGTAGATGGCACCTAATTAAGGCTAAGGCATTGCTACTAATTGTTCCATAATACCAGGTACACGATAAATATTAACATAATGCCGAATAGGCATGCCCCAATGTTTGAAACAAGCCCGATATAATGCAGTAGCTTCATCAAAACGCTGACTATTAGTAAGACGATGGGCGCTATTAATGACATCAAGCAATAACTCAGATTCTAACTTAGTTGTAGCCAAGCGAAACTGAATAGCACGAACGTAATAATAAGCGGCCGTAGCCAAATCCTGACGCTCAAAACATTGATTAGCGACAATCAACGCCTGTGCAGAATTAGTAGGCTCCTTCAGTTGAAAACCAACAGACCAAGGAGTCATATCTAAATATTTCTTATATAATACCTGCAGATCAAAGTCATAGTGACGATGCCAAGGCTTAATATTGCCACCAAAATGAACTACTCGGGAAGGATAGGTCTTTAAAACATTAATATCATCGAGAGGAATTGGATTAAGGTTCCATTTTAACGGGATGCGACGTTTCTGCCCCCTGAGAGTCACATTAATAGCATCTTGATCCGGCAGGATGGCGATATTAGGAGGAGTAGTAGCTAACCATTCTAGGCAGCGCTCAGAAACTTGATGCTGCCGCCAATAAGCCAAATTCATAACCAAGACACCAGAATTGATATAAAAATCTCCCTGCAAACCTAATCGATTAGTCTGTTCAGGATTTTCTTCATCAACACCAGCACAACCACAACCTTCAACATCGGTATTCCACAACTCGCCAACATCGGCTTCCATTAACATATCACAATCAAAATAGATAATTTTATCAACATCTACTAGATTGGGTAGCAAAATACGGTAATACATAGCCCGGGAAATATGGAGATGCTCCCGAAATGAGGCCACAACTGAAGTATCAAAAGCAACGTAATGTAAGGCGGCACCATAACGCTGGGCTATAGAGTCAAGTCGCGCCATATCCAGTGGTGGCAGAGGGGGTGAGATAATATGAACACAGACGCTTTCTGGAGAGTTATGTTCTAATAGCGAAACCAGTGCTACCCCAACGTGTTGGACGTAGGCTAAATCTGTACAGTAGGCAATATGAACAAGACCGTCAGGAGTAGTATTCATGGCATATTAACTCTAGTAAAAATCAGCTTAAGGACGAGTGCGTAAATCATAAATAAAACGATGGATGCGACCAACAATATCTCCCTGCTGCTGTTGCCACCAAGTTATACAGGTACGCTGCAGATCCAGTAATCGCTCTGGTTGTGTCTGGCGGATACTAGCTTGCTCAGCAAGAAATTTTGGTAAATCAGCCCAGCTATCCAGCAGAGGGAAAGGGACACCACCCAAAGCAAAGGGAGAAAGAAGAAAATCATGCTTCAGGGAAATCGGAATACAACCCGTTTCCAGTACATCATAAAGTCGAATAGTTTCTGGAGAATTGCCTGCCGGACAAGGACAAAAAATTGCTGACTCTAGTACTGTAGAATACAGACTCACATTAAAACCACCGGAAAAACCAGCGCTAGGATTGACAAACAAATTTGGTTGACAATTTTTAACTTGTTCTTGAAAGAGCACACGTTCATTGTTATAAGAACTGTCGTTGCTCAACCACCCCATAAAAGCAGACAAAAAACTACGCTCGGTTGTTGGCTTGAGATTATTATAATCCCGAGGGCCAATACCACTTTTAAAACCATTAGGTGACCAGAAAATTTTTCCTACCCAGCGAATGTCCTCAAAAATATTCTGAAAGAAATAATTTTTAATAACCCCATCACATAAACTGTAAGCATCCTGAGATTTTCTGCCGTATTCATCCCCCATCTGAAATAACACCACCCGATTACCGCGATCTTTCAGCGCACGAATAAGATCTAGGTCTGCACCCACTAATTCCAAATAAACGATTAGCTGATTAGATATATTGGCAGAATCCTGTAACAAAGTAAAAGGTAAACCCTTAAGAATTCTGTTTTGGATATACCAAATCTCTAGTGCTGCATTGAGGGTAGCGGGATCAGAAAGTAAAGTTATGTTACGCATCGGCATATCTTCCTAACGCTAAGTTTTCGACTAGAAAGCAATTACTTAATTTTGGTATTAGCAGTAAATAAAAAAGCGCTGCTGGGAATAAGCCACTCACTCATAATATGATGGCTGTGGAATATTTCTAATTTCCCCATTGCCTTTACTGGTTTATACATCTCCGTTATTTGATCAAATAGCAATTTTTCGTTAAAAACAACTATCAATGTTGCTCCTTGAGCCAATAAAGCAACAAACTTATGTAGTGCATTGGCATAAGCAGCAGCTGGTAAACCAATCACCAGTATCAAGTTAAAGCCACTAGCCCCTGTTGTTGCTGCCTGGAAAGAAGCTGATTCATACAACTCTGGCTCCGAAATCATTGCTAAGGTAACGGTAGCCCGATTTTGGGTGTAGCCGCTAATCGCTGAGCGAGCTGCAATAAGCTCTTCTGAATCAATGGCGAAAGGGTGCTCACAACTCACCCCAGCCAATAATAGACGACTAACCGGGTTAGTAGCTAAACAGTGGCTAATAATCGGTGCCAGTTTGCGAGAAGGAGGAGTAAGAGTGCCTAAACTAGACCGCTCTCGATCACAAAAATAATCAAACCAAGAAACAAAACGATCGTAACTCTCCCCCGGCTCAGCATGGGTTAAAAAATGTTTCCTTGGTTGACTACGGGCATAAAAATCTTCTCGCCACTGCCAAGCGTATCGATCTGCATCGAAATTATCGAGAATGGTTTCTGGTAATTTGATCGAAAAATCGAACAAATTATTATCTACTTCTTTTTCATAAAAAAAATCAACACGGCAGCCACTAAGAGCCAGACAGAGATCTAACGAAAGAAAATCATAATCCGAAAATACTAATATTTGTTCCCACCACATCTCCCCTAACTTCTTTACATAATAATCCCCGTGTTTACGTAATAAAACACTGTCATCTACGGTCACAAAACGGGAATCTAACAACTTTCGCTTCTTATAGTAACTCATCTGGCGAGCGACAGAGTCACTCTGACCGAAACCGGATCTTATTAGATTATCCGCCGCTTCTATTAAAGATACAGCTTTAGTACGGCGTAAAGTCTTAAATAAAGAGCCAGTCAGATCTGCTAAAATTGGTAAGCGCTTAAGCTGGGTGCCATTTTTAAGATACAGACTATAGTCATAATCTGCGAGAAATTGATAAGGCCTTGCTTTAGGACCAGAAAATAATTTTTCTGTTGGAACAAAGCTCGACTCTAATTGAATAAATCGCCGCCATGGAGTACGATAATCTACTGGGGTTTTAGTTTCAGTTTTTTGTCCCAACCAAGTTGGAGCGCTTAAATTTCGTCTATCGGTAAAGCAATAAAAATGGATCTCTAAGTCTGTCTCTGTGTCGATGGAGGATTCAGACAATATATCGTATAGACTTTCTTCGTCCTTAGTCACTATGGTATAGATTGCTAGTCGAATTTTTCCTGACGAAGGAGACTCTGGTGAATTGATTTGCGGTAATTTTTCTTCATCAGTCGGTAATTCTATAACCAAAGGAGATTGCATTTGTTCAGCGTTACCAGTGGTTATTTTTGCTGGTAAATTGACAGGCTCAACAGATGATACAGCATCAGCTAATTCAGCTGCTATTGGTTGGCGATTAGTAAGTTCAAAAAATACTTTCTCAATATGGCGAGTCTTTTTTACAGTATCAAAGACATCCGTTTCCTTTTTGCAGCGTATTAATTTATCCCTTAACTCTTTGGCTAATATTGGATTTTTGCCAATCTCAATGGCTTTTTGCTCATAATCCTCCCAGGTATCAACTATTAATTCTGGCATACCAAGATTAATAAGAAGACTGCCAGCCATTCGTGAAGAGAAAGTACGTCCAGGATGGGTTAAAACTGGCAAATTCATCCATAATGCATCATTAGCCGTTGTTCCCCCTCCAAAAGGATAGGTGTCGAGAAATAAATCAGCTAAAGGATAACGGGCAAGGTACTTAGCGGGTGATGTTCGCTTAGTAAAAATCAACCTTGCAGTATCAATACCCGCCTTTTTCGCAGCATCTTTAAGATTGATTTCAGCCCAAGGATTATCTGCAATTAACCAGAGAACACTACCTTCTACTTTATGAAGTATTTGCATCCAAACAGCAAATACTGATTCACTAATTTTATAATTATTATTAAAACTGCAGAAAATAAAACCGGTCTCTGGAAGATTTTGACTGGCACGATCTAAAGTGACATCAACATCTCGATGTTGATCGCTAATCTGGAAACAGTTAGGTAAATAAATTACCTTCTCCGCATAAAAATCTCTTTCTGGCTCTGGAATAAGATAACGATCTGCAAGAATGTAATCAACGCCTTGCAGTGGAGACGTACCAGGAAAACCGAGGTAAGTTATTTGGATAGGTGCCGGTCTTGACGCTAAAATTCCAGAACGATATCCCAAGGTTAACCCTTGTAAATCCACTAGAATATCGATCTCTTGATGGCGAATTAACTTAGCTGCATCAGCATCAGAGAATTGAGAAATATCTACATAACGATCAAAAGACTTAATAATCCGTTCTCTAAATTTTGTTTTATCTTCACGGCTCCAAGAAAAAGCAAATACTTCAAAATTATTTCTATCATGGGACTCAAATAAACCAACGGTTAATAACCCAACCGCATGGGTGCATAAATCACCAGAGAGGTAACCTATCCGTAAACGTTTATGATTATAGTTAACGCCTTCGCTAAGACTATAAGTTATTAGAGGACAATTATCTGCCACAAATTGTCGTGCTCTCTCAAGCAATAAGGGCGGATCATCCCAAAGACTTATCATGGATATCATGGAGGACGATTTAATCTGATCCTCCAAAGTGAGAGAAGGTAAAGAAGAATAAGCAGGCCAAGCACACTGCTTTAAACGAAGATAAATTCGGTGATAAATCGCCGCTTTCTGATCAGATCGGACAGCCAAACTGCGTCCTAAGGCCTCCTCAGCATCTTTGTATTCTTGTAAAGATTCAAAACATCGACCTAAATTATTTAGAGCTGGGCACAGGAGGTCACCGTTGGGAGTAGGCGATGCGTCGAGAATTTTGACAGCATTTCTCCACTCCTGAATGGCCTCTCTTACCTTACCGTTTTTTTCTAAAAGAATACCAAGATTTATTCTTGCATGGGGTAAATTAGGATTAGCTGCAATAGCAGAGCGGTAAGAATTAATAGCCGATTCATCGTCACCGATAGTTCCACATAGCATTCCTAAGTTAAAATAAGCGATCCAAATTGATGGCGATCGATCTTTTTTAACCCAACTGCGATATAACTCTATAGCGCCTAAAGTATCACCTGCTTCATGAAGATTATTACATTGCTCTACCAAATTAGTAAGGGGAAGTTTTTCAGAGATTTCCGGTTTTTTTTGACCAGATAAATTTTTTTTTGCCATTAAATCAACTCCATAGATTTATGGTAATAAAAATTAAATAGCTAAAAGCTTACGAAAATAACCAATAGTTTCCTTCAAACCATCTCTTAGGGTTACCTTCGGCTCCCAACCAAGATGGTGTTTAGCAAGACTAATATCAGGCTGACGCTGTCTAGGATCATCAGAAGGTAATGGCCTATGAATTATTTTAGAACGACTATCAGTAAGACTAAGAACTGTCTCTGCAAGCTCCAGCATGGTAAATTCAACTGGATTACCCATATTCACAGGACCAATAAAATCAGCAGGACTATCCATTAATTTCAACATACCATCAATTAAATCATCTACATAACAAAAGCTACGGCTTTGCTGTCCATCTCCGTAAACAGTAATATCGGACCCTTGCAGTGCCTGTACAATAAAATTACTGACCACCCTACCATCGTTAGGGTGCATACGAGGACCATAGGTGTTAAAAATCCGCATTACTTTAATTTCAATTTTATGTTGGCGGTGATAATCAAAAAATAATGTCTCCGCGCAACGCTTCCCTTCATCATAACAACTACGTAGTCCAATCGGATTCACTTTTCCCCAGTAACTTTCAGGCTGAGGGTGAATTTCTGGATCACCGTATACTTCACTGGTAGAAGCTTGTAATATTCTGGCACGAAGACGCTTAGCCAAACCTAACATATTTATTGCACCGTGGACGCTAGTTTTAGTAGTTTGCACGGGATCATGTTGATAATGAATAGGACTCGCAGGACAAGCAAGATTAAATATTTGATCAACTTCTACATAAAGAGGAAAAGTAACATCATGACGCATTAATTCAAACTTGGAATTGTCCAGCAAATGAACGACGTTTTGTTTACTACCGGTAAAATAGTTATCTATACACAAAACATCATAATTTTTTTCAATAAGACGATCACACAAATGGGAT
>CAWUNB010000047.1:0-11171 GCA_963923745.1 uncultured Thiotrichales bacterium | reverse complement strand
GACGGCGATGTAAGCGCAACCAGGCTAGTGCGAATGACAGGGGGGCTGATTCCACGCCATCCCAATATCCTTGGGGATAGCTTGCTGCTAAAGCGGCCAATAGCCCCCCCGGTCCACAACCCAAGTCTATAAAACGAAAAGGATTAGTGGGCAATACGCTCCCTAATACTTGCACCACTCCTTCCCCCGATAGGTACAACGGCACCCGATCCATAACGGCATTGCGGTTGGTCAGCCACAATAGAACCAGGGCTAACGGCCAGATCCAAGAAGGGAGGGGAAAAATCAGTGCTGTCGCCACAGCGATGGGAAAGAGAGCGTGAATTAATCGCCACCAAAGGGGAACAGCGAAGTACCAAGCTAATCCACCAGCAACGCTCCCTTGTATAACTGCAACCGTTACCAAGCCTAAGGGCCAATTCCAATGGCTAGCTAACCACCAAATAGGTAAGGTAACTCCAAAAGCAGCCAACCCTTGAATGCGTAAGTTGAGGGCTAACGACGGACGGGCAGGGGGAGAAAATGGAATAGTTTGGGCGAGGGAAGCGGGTTGACCAGAAGAGTGAGGAATATCTGTGTGGAACGATAGCGAATTTACTTGTGGGGGAGGGATAGCTGGCAAGAGGGACTTTGATGCTAGGCGAGGTCCCCTTTTACTGTTTTCTTCTTGGGAGGAGCCGTGATGGGTGATCCAAATTCGCTGGTCTTTCACCGCACTATTCCGGGGTGAGTTAGCCGCATCCGCCGGTTTCTTACCGGCCTATTTTTTGGCCAGGATTGGGAAGAGGAGGGAGATTTACTCCCAGAGGGGGGGGGCCACCAATCCCAGGAATACCCAAAGGCTTAGGTAAAGTACCAGGTTGCCCCTTGTCCAAAATGCCGGGACTCGGTCCGCTGGCATTCATCACCGCACCTTCAGTAGCCCGATTCATAACAATAATAGAAATGCGGCGATTCATGGGAGCAAAGGGGTCTTTGGGATCTAAGGGGACGCTGGAACCGAGACCCACTACCCGCAGAATTTTATCTTTATCCAGCCCACCGGCAACTAAAGCACGCCGGGCAGCATTCGCCCTATCAGTGGATAACTCCCAATTGCTATAACCCCGCCCTGCACCACCGTAGGGGCGGGCATCGGTGTGACCGGTGATACTAACGTGATTAGGCAATTGATCGATGACTCTGGCAACTTCTTGGATAATATCCGCAGCATAAGGAAGCATACGAGCGGAGGCTAGATCGAACATAGGACGTTTGGCTTCATCCAATAACTGAACCCGCAGCCCTTCAATACTAATATCTATTTGGAGTTGCTGCTTAAACTGACCTAACACTTCATTATCTGCCACCAATTCTTCTAAGCGCTCTTTCATTTGTTGTAGCTGAACGGCATCCATGATTTGTAACTGTTTTTCAAGCTGTTCCTGTTTTGACTGAGCCGTTTCCGTCATTTTTTCTAGTAAATCCTGGGCATCCTTAATTTCATGTTGTCCATAGGCTTTATCTTGGGTTGATTCAGTCTGATCTGGTCCAGTACGACGGGAGTCTAAATGACCTTCGTCTTCGTCTGCTGAAGTAACAGTACGATCCTGGGTTCCTTTATTTGTTTTTCTCACTTGGCCCGCAGTGCGAACCATATCTTCTCCACCACCAGGGATAACTCGAGTAGCTTCTCCGGAACCCGCTCCCCCTGAAAAAGAAGGTTTCCAAGGGTTTTGAAAATATTCGGCAATGCCCTTTAGATCTCCTTCCGTTACTGAACCCAATAACCACATTAACAGGAAGAACGCCATCATGGCAGTAACGAAATCAGCATAAGCTAATTTCCAAGCACCGCCGTGGTGACCCCCAGCATGCTTTTTTACCTTTTTAATAATAATCGGGCGTTCATCTGCCATGATTCGCAACCTAGATAATTTACCGTACTACTACCTCGTTATAACTATTTGCTACCCTTGAGATGGGCCTCCAATTCTTGGAAACCAGGGCGCTCTGTAGAAAAAAGTACTTTGCGAGAAAATTCAACAGCAATGGGAGGCGGATAATCATTCAAATAAGCGACCAACCCAACCCGAATAGCGTCATAAAACTTGGTTGCTTCTTTGGCTTGACTTTCCAAAATACCACATAAGGGATTGATGAAGCCGTAGGAAATTAGGATACCCAAAAAAGTACCCACCAATGCCGCTGCAATTAGCTTACCCAATTCAGCAGGTGGGATACCTACAGATTCCATGGTATGCACTACCCCCATCACCGCCGCCACGATACCAAAAGCTGGCATACCATCTCCTAGCCGGTTTAAGGCATGAATAGGTGCTTCAGCTTCATGGTGATGGGTTTCAATCTCTAGCTCCATGAGGTTATCAATCTGATGGACGTCCAGATTACCACTTGACATCATTCGTAGGTAATCGGTGATAAAATCCACGATGTGATGGTCAGCAAGAATTTTAGGAGAGGCTTGGAATAGGGCACTATTAGCAGGATTTTCCACATCTTCTTCAATAGATAACAAACCAGATTTACGAACTTTCACAAAAATAGCATACAACAAGCTCAATAGCTCCATATACAGAGCTTTGTCATATTTTGATCCCTTAAAAGCAGAGCCTAGCGCTCCCCCTACTGCTTTGAGGGTTTTTCCGCTATTGGCCGCCATGAAAGCCCCGCCAGCTGCTCCGGCAATAATGATTACTTCATTTGGTTGCATCAGTACCCCGAGGTGACCTCCTGCTAAAATAAAGCCCCCTAGCACGGCACCAATTACTACAACAAACCCAATCATGACGAGCATGTCTGCCCCTCAGCTACCTGCTCTCAAACCAAAATACTGGCTTTTAACGAAACAGGGATGCAAAAAAGATAATTAAGTTAACGGTGGTGGCTATTACAAATAGCCCACGGCTTTTATCACTGCACTCACCGCGACCAATTAAACTTCTCCCTAAAACTCCCCCCGGCCACCCACCAAGTAAAAATGCTAGGAAAAAAAACCTATCCCAGAGACACTCTTCTAGGACTTTATAAATTATCCTATCGATGAGGTATAAGCCAAAGGCAACACCGCTCATTACGATATATAACCAAAAAACAAACGATGGAATAAAGTGAAATAGTGCAGCTATACTGACAAAAACCAAAAAGGAGAAACTTAACCCCAGTGGTCGATTTTTCCATTGGAGAGAAGTACGAATTTTTTCGGCATCAATACCGCCATTTAGTAATCCAGAGATTCCTTTGGTATTACTCCACAGGTTATTCCATAAGTTTAATCGAGATTTTAGAGCTTCATTTTCTTTTTCTAGTGTTAGCAGCCGAGTATTTAACCGCTCCCGCTCTTCCGTTGCTTGTTCGGCAACAATCCGACTAAATTCACTAACAAATCGCTGATCTAGGTAGCTGGCTAACATCAGCAGCGCCGGATCTTTCGGGGGATTGATACCGGCAGCTTCAGCGTCAGGCCCGAGTTTTGGCTCAACTTTGGCTTCAATCTCTACTTCTACTTCTTTATCAAAATCGTTATGTGGGTTCATCACAGGTAAAAACGATTAGGGTCTAAGGGCAAGATACTGAGACCTCTTGCAGAGAATCCCTTTATCCAGGCAAAAGCAGCCCAGTAAAGCTGGCTGCAGACGCCTGCTATTCTCGCTGATGTCCACTCATAAGTGAAACGAGTTTAGTCATCCACCCGATGCAGTACAATTCCGCTGATTCAGTTAAAACCTAACTAATATTAAGTAATAAAGAAAATTCTTGGGGGTAACACAGAAAATATCCTGAAAAAAGAATTATATTTGATGATGATAACCCTCTCTATCCCAGCTAACCTGGGCCGCTGCGCTGACAAACAAAACCCAGATGGAGTGATCATTTTACCGCAAGAAAGATTAGTCCGTTGATTTAGATCACAATCAACCAGCGATGGGCTCGCAGAGGTAGGGGTGTGGTGTATGACTCAGAACCGAGTGCTGGTGGTAGATGACGAAAATCTTAGCCGAGAGATATTAGCTCGGGGATTGGCCCGCAACGGTTATTGGGTGGATCAAGCGGCAGATGGGGCTAGCGCCCTGGCTAAGTTGGAGACAGGTTTCTTCGATTTAGTGATGCTGGACATCGTTATGCCGGGGATAACAGGTTTTCAAGTATTGGAAACCTTGCGTCGTGTTCATCCTCTGGATGAGCTTTCCATCATCATGGTGACAGCACGGGACGGCAGTCACGACGTGGTAGAAGCTTTCCAGAAGGGAGCCAATGATTACGTCACTAAACCCATCGATTTAACGGTTGTGATGGCCCGGGTTAATACTCAATTATCCCTACGTCGATTATCTCAAGCTAATCGGGAATTTTTAGGAGTAGCTAGCCACGACTTAAAAAAACCGCTGATGTTGGTGACCGATGCAGTTCAGAATTTAGGAGAGGATTACCCTGTCGGCAGTTCGGTCACAAGCGACCTTCATGAGGTACTAGGGATCATCAAACGGGCTGCTGATTTTATGCAGCACATCGTTCAGGATTACCTGGATCTCTGTGCGGTAGATTCCGGTCACATCCGCATTGATCCTAGACCAGTGAGTTTAAATGCCCTGGCAACAGAAATTTGTGATAACAACGCTGAATATGCTCGCCGCAAGAACCATCAACTGATTCGAGAATTATCACTCAATCTGCCAACCGTGCGGGGAGATTCAGCCCGATTGTTACAGGTCATAGACAATCTGGTGGGCAACGCAGTGAAATTTAGTCCCCCTGGCTCTGTTAGTCAGGTGATTACCCGAGAAACAGGAGAGGGGGTTATCTTTGAGGTCCGGGACAATGGTCCCGGGCTTTCTGAAGAAGACTTACAGCAGATTTTCGTTGGACGCTTCGTCCGTTTAGCTAATCGACCAACAGGGAATGAAAAGAGCACCGGATTGGGGCTAACCATCTGTAAACGGTTACTAGAACTCCACGGGGGAGAAATTGGTGTGGTCAACAATATCCCCGGTCCTGGGGCGACATTTTGGTTTCGTCTTCCCGTCTCAGCTCGCTTAACTCTACTGCAGGAGTAGGCTGTAGTAGGAAGTACAAGGCTACCCACCATCAACCGCCGCCACTAGCGTTGCTGTCCTGACTGGGTAGCAGCCATTCGCCCCGCACCAAACGATTCGCCCAAAATAAACCAATCACCGTTTTCACATCGGTAATGTGACCACTCTGGACCTTAGCTAGAGCGTCATCTAAGGAGAGAGTTACTAGCTCGATAGTTTCATCCTCGTCCCAACAGGGTTGAGTTAGGCTGAGATCTCGAGCTAAGTAAAGACCCATTTCTTCGTTGGTGTAACCGATACCGGGATGAATATGACACAAAAAATACCATTCCTGGGCTTGATAGCCAGTTTCTTCCAATAGCTCCCGTTGAGCAGTTGCTAGTAAATCCTCACCGGGGTCGCGCTTACCGGCAGGTAATTCTAGAAAAACCCGTCCCAAGGGGTAACGAAACTGACGCTCTAGCAGAACCCGCCCATCTGGGAACAGTGGAACGACCACTGCTGCCCCAGGATGGACGATGTACTCCCGTACACTATGATGACCATTTGCCAGTTCTACCTCGTCTCGCCGTACTTGGAGTAGTTCTCCACTAAAAACAGTCTGAGAGGTGAGACATTTTTCAATCATCTAGGATCTCACGATCAAGGGCGTTCTACTTTGGCGGCGGAATACAACTCTTGAATATACTTTTGTAGCCCTTCTTGGCGCATAGCAGCTTGAATACGCTCCTTCACTTGCTGGAATTCCGGCGCTTGTAGCGGACGTTTTTCCATTACTTCTAATACATCCCATCCCCTGTCTGTCTTAATGGGATCTGCAACTTGGTTTACTTTAAGGCTAGGAAGTGCGTCACTAACTTCGGGTAAAATCTGCCCTTGAGCAATCCAGCCAATCTCTCCTCCTTTTTTACCACTTTCTTCATCTAAGGATTGAGAGGCTAATTCTGCAAAAGATTTTCCACTACGTAATTGGTCAACAACTTTTTTAGCTTCATATTCTGTTTTAAGCATGATATGCCGTACTTTGTACTGATCTTTAGGTAAATTTTTAACCCATTGTTCATAACGTTCTTTAATGATGCTTTCCTTTAGGGGAGTTTCCCGGGCTTGGTGTTCCGCAGCCGCATCAAGCAATATCTGCCGAGTCGCTGCTGCGACAGCAGATTTAACATCATTTTGCTGATCTAATTTCTTCTTTTTTGCATCTTGATATAATAATTCCCGTGCAATAAGTATATCAGTATAGGCACGCCGATTTTGCTCATTATCGGGTTGTTTAGGGTTATTTTTAAAAAATGAATCCACTTCTTTGGTTGAAATAGAAGTTCCATTTACTTTTGCAACATAATCTGCCGCCCATAGGGGGGAAGCGCAGAGGAGCATGGAAACTAGTAACACCAAGGGACGGGGTGACTGCATGGGAAACTCCATTAAGAGACTAAGTGAATTGAAGCGGCCATGTTAGCGACGAGGGGAGGAATCGTCTAGGGGAAAATGGGCATGGGGACATTCTAGCGGAGGCGGATCATCTGGGAGAGCCAGTGGTCCACCGATCTCTGGCAACCAAACTCGGAATGTTGACCCTTTGCCCAGTTCACTGGTTACTTCTATTCGTCCCCCGTGATGGCGAACAATACCATAGGCAACCGATAACCCCAGCCCTGTTCCTTGGCCAACAGGTTTAGTAGTAAAAAAGGGATCAAAAATACGGGATAAATGTTCAGGTGAAATACCGATCCCATCATCTTTTATTTCTATCCACACCCAATTATCTCTGGTTCCACTCCGTAAGATGATAGTACCATGATTTTCAATAGCTTGAGCTGCATTGACTAATAAATTCATAAATACTTGATTAATTTGTGAAGCTAAGCATATTACAGGCGGCAGTGGTTGTAATTCTCTTATAATGTCAGCTTTATATTTTATTTCATTACGTACCACATTAAGGGTACTTTCTAAACCTTGTAATAAATCAGCAGTTTCCCACGCCCCCTGATCGGCTCGAGATAAGGATTTTAGATCTCCTACAATTTGTCGGACTCGGCGTAATCCTTCATCTGATTCATTCAGCAAAGAACTAATATCGCTTCGTAAATATTCTAGATCAGTTACTTCACAAATAGCTTGCCATTTTGCAAGAAGGGTAGTATTTCCTGACGCTGCAATTAACGACTCCCCAGCAGCTAGTACTTGGAGTAAATCCTTAACATAACTACGCAAAGCGCAAAGATTTGATTGAACAAACGCGACAGGGTTATTTATTTCATGGGCAACGCCCGCCGCGAGTTGGCCGATAGAGGCCATTTTTTCTGATTGCAACAGAGCCGCTTTTGTTTCTTCTAAGTACGCTCGACTTTGTTCTAAAGCTAATTCGGTACGGCTGGCATGTAGAGAGTAGCGAACTCGTTGTACCAAAGAAGGTAAGGCTACGGGTTTAGTGACAAAATCAGAGGCACCGGCTTCCAGCGCTTCTTCGATAGCTGTGATATCGTCCAGGCCCGAGAGAATAACAATGGGTACTCTTCCCCCACCAGGAAGAGCACGCAATCTACGGCAAGTTGCGAAACCATCTAATCCTGGCATTACTACATCCAATAGGATTAAATCAGGGGTATTTGCGCGAAAACGCTCTAGGGCAGAGTAACCATTGTCTACCGCTGTAACGGTATAACCAGCCCGAGCCAGAGTGCCCTCTAGCAGAGTGCGAATGATGGGATCATCATCCACAATAAGAATTTGGGCGAATTGAGATAGATTCATTGGGAATTATTCTTGATGAGAGATTTAAAATAACTGATAGCAAGTAAGAACAGATGTTAGATCTCGGCCTGAGATGGGAAAGATTTAGGTATGGCTTACAATGTAGCTCACCCCTGTAGTATGACTACTATCCTGATCAATGAATTCTTACTGGTCATTCAGTTTTTTCGACAACCTTTTGTTTCACTGCAGATCGAGCATTCATGGACTTTCCCGGCACGTTAACCCGTTGGACAGCACCCGCCCTTGCAGCCATTTTGGGATTGGTTTCCCTCTTGGCTGGTTTAGTTCTCTCCAGTGGTGTTAAGGGACCATCCCCTTCCTCCACTAGTTCCCCTGGCATAACTAAACCCCTACCCCCAACTTTGCCCTGGGTTTTTGCCCCCATTTCTCCTGAAGGAACAGATGGGATTCAGGTTTCACCCACCGTGGCGGTGGGGGGAGTGGTCTTCCCTTTGTCGTTCAAACCATTAGTTCGCAGTGGCGGTGTGTTGGGGGGAGGTATCTTTGGCGTTGTGCGAAATACCCTTGGCGCTCCTTTGATCAGAGGCGCATTACCATCCCAAAATCCCGCCAACTCCGTGCCCTTGATTTTGGCAAATCAGTCTTATCTCCTTACTCCTTTCACTACTACCCCTGGGGCGTTATACCTTAGCCAACTGGCACGGGAAGGGAATGAATTAGCCATGAGCGCCACCCGTAGCCTAGATCTATCCCCACTGGGCGGACTAATACAGCCACGGGGGATCGCTTCTACCCCGTGGCGTACTTGGCTGGTAACAGAAGACCTCAATCTTCGCGGTGATCGTAGCCCGGAAGCCATGGTTAGTTATCGGCGTGGTAAGGCAGTGGATCCCTATGGCTATGGCTGGCCTGTGGAACTACACCCACCAGATCAAGATAAAGACGCCGTAGGAGCACGGCGATTGGGTATGGGGCGATTAGGGGCCAGCACCTTAGTTGCTCTCCCCGATAGTCGTTCCATTTATCTAGGGGCAGGACGTCTATTGTACCTATACGTGGCAGATAATCCCGGTGATCTTTCTACCGGTCGCCTTTTTGCTGCCCAAGGGGTTAGCGATCCTAATTCTGGGGGATTACAGCTGAACTGGCGTGATCTAGGTTCTCTTGGAGAAAGCGCCATAACGCCACGGTTAGAGGGAAAAGTGTCCCTAGGGGATCTCTACGACAGCGCCAATCCTGGGCGGGATGGTCAGTGTCCGAGTGGATATACACTGACCAGCCCTCGGGAGTGTTTGCGCTTCCGTCCCGCTATGGAGTCACTGGCGGGGCGGTTAGAACCCCGGCGGGCAGCTTTAGTGGTAGGAGCGACAGGATTACCAGGAGCAATAGGAGGTTTGGCCTATGATCCCCATAACCAAATCCTTTACTTGGCATTGCCAGGAGGGGAAGCAGATCCTGCAACTAATCCTTGCGGCGCTGTTTATAGCATGCCTTTGGGGACGGAAACCTCGGTAGCTGGGGGCCTGGTGGGTCGCCGTGCCCAATTGGTAACGGCGGGTTGGTTTGCGGCAAAGGGCTGCGACTCAGAGCGGGTGGTGCACCCCACCAGTTTAGCGGTACTACCAGGGGGGGCGACCCTATTAGTGGGGGAAGAAGGGACAGCTGGGCGGGTATGGGCTATGGATCCTGGACAAGGACATCCAACCAGAGCGCTGGTTTCTCCTGCTGGTCTAGCAGTAACTGGGCTGCACTATCAGCCAGATCTATTAGGGCAAGGCTATCTGATGGTGGCGTTGTCTGCCGTTGCAGGAACTGGGCGAGATACCATCAGGGGCATGGTTGGCTACTTGGGGCCCTTTCCTGAATATCGATTCTAGGTCCGCTGTCCAAACTGACCTGGGCTGATTCTTTGCTGAAGTAGAGCGCTGTCATGGTTAGTAACCCCATGACAGATAAATAAAATCCTACTGATCCTGGGCCATGGGCCTTGGCTAACCAAGTGGCCACAAAGGGAGTAATGGCTGCCCCTAAGATAGAGGCCATGTTGTAAGCGATACCAGAGCCGGTGTAGCGGGTATTTGTGGGAAATAATTCGGGAAGAAGGGCGGACATGGGGCCAAAACTTAGTCCCATCAGCCCCATTCCCAGACTGAGGAACATCAGCATTAGGCCATTACTAGCCTGGTTCCCTGTTCCCATAATTTCAGGAGCAAGAAACCAGCTAAAACTGCAACCAAATAGCACGATACCTGCTGTGACAACTAATAAAAATCGCCGTCGACCAAATAGATCAGCAAGATAACCTGCTATTGGAATACCGGCTGCAAAAAATAGCACAGCAATCAATTGAAGAATAAGGAAATTACGATAATTAATACCAAGAAAGCCTATCTCTGCTTTACCAATAGCATAAGATAAAATCCAAGTTGTCATTAGATAAAATACGCTGTAGGTAGCAACCATAATAAACATTCCCATGATCAACTCTCGCAAGTTTGTTGTTATAACATGGGTTAAGGGAGAACGGAGCTGTTCACCTCGCTCCATCGCTCGAGCAAATACAGGAGTTTCTTGTAATTTTATGCGCACGTAAAGGCCAATCCATACCATACCGACCGATAATAAAAAAGGAACGCGCCAACCCCATATTAAAAAGGGATCATTAAGAGCAGTAGTGGTGGAATCATAGTGAAAAACAACAGTTAAAATTAAGAAGAAGCCATTGGCTAGCATAAAGCCAAAAGGTGCACCAAGCTGTGGCCACATAGCGGCCCGAGCCCTCCTTCCTGGTTCAGCATTTTCCGACGCTAGTAAAGCAGCCCCTGACCATTCTCCTCCCAGTCCAAGCCCTTGGCAAAAACGCAAAATAGCTAGTAAAGCGGGAGCCAGTAAGCCAACTTGTTGATAGGTGGGCAATAAACCGATGAGAAAGGTGGCAATGCCCATTAGCAGTAATGAACTAATAAGCGTGGCTTTCCGTCCAATTCGGTCACCAAAGTGGCCAAATAGCACCGAACCAATGGGCCTGGCGATGAAAGCGACCCCAAAAGTTGCCAAGGAAGCTAACAAAGCGGCTGTCATATTGCCCGGTGGAAAAAAGAGTGAAGGAAATACGGAGATCGCTGCGGTAGCGTAGAGATAAAAGTCGAAAAATTCGATAGTTGTACCTATTAAGCTAGCTACGATGATACGTCTGCTTACTGTTTGGTTATATTTATTCATAACAAGCATCTATTAATAGTTGTTGATGTTGGCCAGGGCGAGAAGCTACACCTAAACCAGACCTGTTTGCGTGATGTGCAACCATTGCACATAATATCCGCTCTATGTCAGTTATCCAGCGTTTCGCAAGCTGTCGAGTTGTTATCAACCCAAGAGACCATGCACCTCCACATTTTCATGTCCTGCTGA
>CAWUNB010000046.1:0-11200 GCA_963923745.1 uncultured Thiotrichales bacterium | reverse complement strand
GTATAAGAGACAGGTATAGCTTAGGTAGTGCGACTCAGGTATACCACTGAAACAAATTCATTGCCTTTTCTGCTGGATCCCTGCTTACGCGGGTATGATAAAATCACGCCCCGAAATTCCCTGAAATCCCCTGCTCGGAGCCGAAGGGGATTGAACTAGTTGCCAATTAACTTATTAATTAAATTGATAATTAAAAGAACAGAAAACTGAAATGGAATCGGTATAATTGCAAAAAATTCAGACAATCTAGGATACAAAAATGCCCTATCGGCTTGTTGTTTTTGACTGGGATGGCACTCTCATCGACTCGGAAGCCCGGATTGTCTCCTGCTTCCAAGCCGCAGCGGCGGATTTAGGACTGCCGTTAGTTCCCGATAGCGCGGTGCGTAACATTATCGGTTTGGGATTATCCCAGGCTTGTGGGGTGTTACTGCCTCATTTATCGGTAGCGGGTCAATTGGATGTGGCAGAACGCTACCGCCACCATTTTCTCAGTGCCCACGCTTCCCCGAGTAAGCCTTTCCCAGGGGTACCAGAGACCCTTCGCTGGCTCCACGACAGGGGCTACTTGCTGGCGGTAGCTACGGGAAAAAGTCGGCGAGGACTTAACCGAGAGTTAGAAGAAACTGGATTTGGCTCCTGGTTTGTTGCGACTCGCTGTGCCGATGAAAGCCACTCTAAGCCCCATCCCGCCATGTTATTGGAGATCTTGGAGGAGTTAGCCGTAGCCCCAGGGGAGGCTTTGATGATAGGGGACACGGAATATGATATGGAAATGGCCCACCGAGCCGGGGTAGATCGAGTCGCCGTTAGTTATGGCGTTCACGATATGGATCGGTTGCAACGCTGGTCACCTCAACTATGCTTGGATCACCTCCCAGGGCTGATGGACTGGTTAGTGAGCCATGAGCCGTGATCCTCCCCCTCACTCGGTTGCTTTAAGTCGGCTGCGCAACATTGGCATCATCGCCCATATCGATGCCGGTAAAACGACTCTCACCGAGCGCATTCTCTATACCACTGGCCGGACCCATAAGCTGGGATCAGTGGACAGTGGGACTACGGTAACAGACTGGATGGACCAAGAGCGGGAGCGAGGCATTACCATCGTGTCTGCCGCCGTTTCCGCTGAATGGCGAGATCATCGCCTGAATCTTATCGATACCCCAGGACACATTGATTTCACCGCCGAAGTGCAACGCTCTCTCCGGGTATTGGATGGAGGGGTGGTAGTTTTTGACGGGGTGCAAGGCGTAGAACCTCAATCAGAGACGGTATGGCACCAGGCCGATCGTTATCGGGTACCCCGGCTTTGTTTCATCAATAAAATGGATCGCCTAGGGGCGGATTTTGCCCATGCCTTGGAGACTATCCGTAGCCGGCTACAGGCCCAAGCAGTGGCGCTGCAAATCCCGATCGGATCAGCAAGTGACTTTACTGGAGTGGTGGATCTCCTCACTCTCCAGGCTTGGCAGTGGGAAGGGGAGGGGGTTCCCCTAGCGGTTTCCATCCCTCCTCTTTACCAAGCCGCCGCCCACAAGGCACGGGCTGAGTTACTAGAGCAGCTTGCGGAGGTCGATGACGAATGGTTAGCTCAGTGGCTAGAGGGCCAACAACCGACTTTAGCCCAGTTACAGGGGGCGCTGCGCCGAGCTACTCTGGCGGGTCGGTTATTTCCAGTTTATTGCGGAGCCGCATTACGCAATCGGGGTATTCAACCCTTGCTGGATGGTATCGTGGACTTTCTCCCATCCCCCCTGGATGTGGGACCAGCCACAGCTCTTGATCTCCACCATAACCCGGTAACTTGCCCCCCTGATTCCCAAGCGGCCCTAGCCGCCTTGGTATTCAAAATCCAAGGAGATAGTCATGCTGGTCACCTTTACTACCTACGGGTGTACGCCGGTCAGTTGCGGGTGGGGGATACTGTTCTCAATCCGCGCCAGGACAGAAAAGAGCGAATTGGCCGACTCGTGCGTCTTTACGGTGATCGCCGGGAAGACGTTGAAACCATAGGTGCTGGTGATATTGGTGCAGCCATAGGACTTAAAGGCATTGCTACCGGTGATACCCTATGTGCCCTGGGTCACCCGCTGCAATTGGAAACTATTCCTTTTCCTGAACCGGCGATTCAGATGGCAGTAGAGCCCCGCACGGCTACTGATCAAGCTCGGTTAGGGGAAGCATTGAGTCACTTGACCGAAGAAGATCCGACTTTTCGGGTAAGTTACGACGAAAATACCGGCCAGACCCTGATAGCTGGCATGGGGGAGCTGCATCTGGAAGTGTTACTGGATCGGTTAAAACGGGAACAGGGCATTAAAGTGCGGGTGGGAGCCCCTCGGGTTACTTACAAGGAAACCATCACTCGCCCAGTAGCCCGAGCAGAAGGCCGCCATTTTCACCACCCCAGCGGTAGCCATGGCCAATATGGCCATGTGGTATTAGCCCTGGCACCTGGGAAACGGGGCAGTGGCATTGTTTTTCAAACTAATATCCCTCCTGGAATCATTCCCGTTAGTTATTTCCCTGCCATTGCTAAGGGGGTACGGGAAGGATTGGAGAATGGAATCTTGGGAGGTTACCCTGTTACCGATGTCGCAGTGCAATTAATAGATAGCTCGTGGCACGATAAGGATTCTCAGGAGTTGGCTTATCAAGTCGCTGCCGCTTTGGCATTGCGAAACGGTTTAGAGCAAGGAGGCAGTACTTTGTTGGAGCCGATATGCCGGGTAGAAGTAACCATACCGGAAGAGTACTTGGGGGAAGTGATGGGGCAGTTAGCCGCCCGTCATTGTGAAATAAACCAATTGGAACCCGGCCCCGCTGGCACTCGCTTGGTTCGCGGTACCGCACCCCTGGCAGGAATGTTTGGCTACGCCACCCATTTACGCTCGGTGAGTCAAGGACGGGGAAGCTTTAGTTTAGAGTTGTCCCACTACGCGCCGGTTTCACCACGTAAATTTTGAAGACAAGTGGGACAACCTGCCACTGCCCAGCTCAACTGGTTTGCCTGTCTTGTATCCCCCAGGACCCTCACCCATACTATCCCCATGGTCGACGCTAGCTCTCTCGCTAATCATTTCCTTATCGCCATGCCCACTCTGGCGGATCCTAACTTTTTCCGCACCGTTACCTATATCTGCGAGCACAATCGAGAGGGAGCGGTGGGGATTATTATCAACCGCCCTCTTGATCTTACTTTGGGCCAAATTTTGGATCACATGGGAATTCAGTTGCTTGAGCCATCCCTGGGACAGCGACCCGTGTTCCTCGGAGGGCCGGTGCAGCGGGAACGGGGGTTTGTGATTCATGAGCCGGTTGGGGGCTGGGATTCTTCACTGGGGGTTACGGATACCGTGGGGCTAACCAGTTCCCGGGACATACTGATGGCCATGGCCCAGGGAGGAGGACCTCGGCGTAGTCTGGTGGCGCTAGGCTATGCCGGTTGGGGAGCTGGCCAGCTAGAGCAAGAATTAGCTACTAATGCTTGGTTAAGCGGTCCTGCCGATCTAAGAGTTTTATTCGATACCCCGGCAGAACAACGCTGGCAAGCGGCAGCAGCCCTGCTGTTAGGGGACATCGATATTAATTTATTGTCAGGTGAAGTAGGTCACGCGTGAATCCCCGCACCCTGTTGGGGTTCGACTACGGGTCCCGTCGCATCGGGGTGGCGGTGGGGCAAGAGCTCACAGCCACAGCCCGTCCCTTAGAGACCTTACCTTGTCGAAACGGTCAACCCGATTGGCCTGCCTTGGGGCGGTTAATTACTACCTGGCAACCGGATGCCCTGGTAGTAGGGATGCCGGCCACGGCTGACGGTACTGAAACACCGTTTGTCCTTGCCGCCCAGCGCTTTACCCGCCAACTACACGGGCGATTTGGTTTGCCGGTTTATACCAGCGATGAGCGCCTATCCTCCCGAGAAGCGGAACGACAGCTGTCGGCTGACCAGCGCCGTAACCAGCCAGGACTGGTGGATCGGTTGGCCGCTCAGGTTATTCTGCAAGCTTGGCTGGACAGCCAACGGACGGCGTCACTCTCCCCGTATCCGTGAGGTATCGCCCCATGAGCGCTGGCCCTCCCATTCCCTCGGTGGATACTTTGCTGACCACCTTGGCGACTGATCTACAGCAGTTACTGACCCAGCGCGGTATCACTGACCCGTTGTTAGTGGGAATCCACACCGGTGGTGTGTGGGTGGCAGAGCGCCTGCTTACTCGCCTCTCCCTACCAGGTCCCCTGGGCAGCTTAGATATTTCCTTTTACCGAGATGATTTCACCCGTATCGGTATGAATCCAGAAGTTAAGCCATCTCACTTGCCTTTTGCCCTGGATAATCGTCAGGTTATTCTAGTGGATGATGTACTTCATACCGGTCGCACTATCCGCGCAGCCCTCAATGAGTTATTCGACTACGGTCGGCCAGCGGGTGTGCTACTGGCAGTGTTGGTAGACCGCTCTGGTCGAGATTTACCCATTCAAGCTGACGTAGCTGGTTTGCAACTGGATCTGGGACCCCGTGAGCATGTCAAATTGGTGGGACCGGATGATCTCCAGTTAGTCTTCCATCAGGTTGCTCCTCGCCCATGATTGCCCATCCCCGTTTGAGTAGCACTAACCTCCAAGTAGATGACAAAGGGCGGTTGCGCCATTTTCTGAGTATTGAGGGTCTGAATCGCCGTCAGCTCACTGAAATTCTTGATACCGCTGAGTCCTTCGCTTCAGTGCCGGAACAATCGGTCAAAAAAGTTCCCCTGCTGCGGGGTAAAACTATTGTCAATTTGTTTTTTGAGGCCTCCACCCGTACCCGTACCACTTTTGAATTAGCTGCCAAGCGACTATCGGCAGATGTGTTGACCATGAACATCAACACCTCCGCAACGGTAAAGGGAGAGTCTCTGCTGGATACTTTGCGTAACCTGGAAGCCATGCACGTCGATATGTTCGTGGTTCGTCACGCGCAAAGTGGAGCAGCCCATTTTATTGCCAGCCAGGTTCCTCCCCATATCAGCGTCATTAATGCTGGGGACGGTCGTCATGCCCACCCCACCCAGGCCATGCTGGATCTATTTACTATTCGCCGTCATAAACCCGATTTTCCTGGGCTAGTGGTGGCTATCGTTGGCGACATTCTCCATTCTCGGGTTGCCCGCTCCCAGATCCACGCCCTTAATGTTTTAGGGATCGGGGAAGTGCGCGTTATTGCTCCTCGAACCTTGCTCCCTCAACGGGTAGAGGATCTGGGAGTGCGGGTCTACACCGACCCCCGCCAAGGGTTGAAAGATGTAGATGTGGTGATGATGCTGCGTTTACAAAAAGAGCGAATGGAAACGGCTATCTTGCCGTCGGGATTAGAGTTTTTTCAGGTATACGGCCTTACGCCGGAGAAATTGGCTTTGGCCAAACCGAATGCCTTAGTCATGCACCCCGGTCCCATCAATCGAGGGGTGGAGATGTCTTCTGAAGTGGCAGATGGTCCCCAATCGGTGATCCTGCAGCAAGTCACCCATGGCATTGCGGTGCGTATGGCCGTGATGTCCCTTTGCTTGGGTAGCCACGCATCCGGTCGGCCTCAGGTCGGTTAGCCCGTTGTCATTTAAGAGGGAATAGCCTTGTCCCACATTAAACGCATTCGCATTCGCGGCGGTCGCTTGGTAGATCCGTCCCAAGGGTTGGACGCGCTGTTGGATGTTTGTCTCGCGGACAAGCGGGTAGTGGCCTTGGGAACAGCGCCGGACTTTCAAGCGGAAGAAGAAATTGACGCCACCGGGTTGGTGGTATGCCCAGGCTTGGTGGATCTCCGCGCCAGCTTGCGGGAACCCGGCCAAGAACATAAGGGCACTATCTCCAGCGAAACCCACGCCGCTGCCGCCGGTGGCATTACGACGGTGTGCTGTGGCCCCGATACCCTTCCGGTGATCGATACTCCTGCGGTAGCAGAGTTAATAAAAGTCCGCGCCGATCAAGCAGATAAAGCCTGGGTATTAACCTTAGGGGCACTAACCAAGGGATTAGCCGGAGAGCAAATCACTGAGATGGCCGCGCTGCAAAAAGCCGGCTGCGTTGGGGTTAGTAATGGCACCAAGCCTGTTAATAACACCCTTATTCTGCGTCGAGCTATGGAATATGCCGCTACCTTCGGTATTCCCGTGTTCCTCCATCCCCAAGATCCTTGGTTGGCCCAGGGGGGATGTGCCCACGAAGGCCCTGTGGCTACCCGGCTCGGTTTGCCCGGAATTCCAGTCGCTGCTGAAGCGGTAGCAGTGGCCCGTGCTTTGGTTCTGGCGGAACAGGAAGGGGTGCGGATTCATTTCACCCTATTATCCGCCGCCCGCTCAGTAGAGATGGTGGCCCAGGCTCAGGCGCGGGGGGTAGCAGTAACCGCTGATGTTTCCATGCACCAGCTCCACCTTACCGAATTGGATATCGCTGATTTCAATGCGCAATGCCATGTCATGCCTCCCCTTCGTAGTCAACGGGATCGGGATGCGTTACGCCGGGGAGTTGCCAATGGTGTGGTAGGGGCTATCTGCTCCGATCACCAACCCCACGAAGCTGACGCTAAGCTGGCACCGTTTTGTGAAACTGAGCCGGGGATTTCCAGCTTAGAGACGTTGCTCCCACTAGGACTACGCTTAGTGGAGGAGCGTTTGCTGGACCTTTCTGCTCTTATTGCCCGCTTATCTTGGCAACCAGCTCAAATTTTGGGGATTCCTTTCGGAACACTGAGGGTGGGTAGTCGAGCCGATGTTTGTGTATTCGATCCGACCTGTCATTGGCAATTAGACGCTGCTCAGTTAGTGAGCCAAGGTCACAATACCCCTTTCCATGGCTGGGAATTACGGGGACGGGTCAAACACACCCTGATGGAAGGAAAGCGGGTATTTGATTTAGCTGGATTGGATTAATTAGCCACGACTGCCATGCACGAAATGTCCCTGGCTGAAAGTATTATTCAAATTGTCGAAGAAGCTGCCCGCCGCGAATTGGCCCAGCGAGTGCGGTTAGTGGTATTAGAAATTGGTTCCCTATCATCGGTGGCCCCCGATGCATTGCAGTTTTGTTTTGAGGTAGTAGCGCGTCACAGCCTGGCTGAAGGGGCACGCTTAGAGATTATCACCGTTCCTGGACAAGGTTGGTGTCTATCCTGCGCCACTACCGTGGCCATGGAGGGGCTTTATAGCCCCTGTCCCCACTGCGGGGGTTACCAAGTGCAACCAACGACAGGGATGGAAATGCGGGTAAAAGAGATTGAAATAGCCTAAACGAATCGAGGGGAGGCAGGCATGTGTACAGTGTGTGGTTGTGGATCGGATGAAGTCCAGATTGAAGGTGAGAAGGTCTCTGGAGAAAAAACGGGGGCGGTACATTTTCACCGTCATGATCACCCCCATCATCACCACGGAATCTATCTGGACCATGGCCCAGCCCATAGCCACGCTCCGGGATTGAGTGAAACTCGTATGGTACAAATCGAGCAGGATATTCTGGCTAAGAATAATCGTTACGCCACCGCTAATCGCCGCTGGTTCGATGAACGGGGTATTTTTGCTCTTAATTTAGTTTCTAGCCCTGGTTCTGGTAAAACTGCCCTGTTATGCAAAACTATTGAGCAATTAACAGGGGAAGTAGCTATTCGAGTGATTGAAGGCGATCAGCAAACCAGCAACGATGCTGAGCGAATTCGGGCTACTGGTGTTCCAGCGTTACAAATTAATACTGGTAAAGGATGTCACTTAGATGGTCATGCCGTAGGACACGGCTTAGAACGGTTACAGCCGCCAAATAATTCATTATTTTTGATTGAAAATGTAGGTAATTTAGTTTGTCCCGCTGCTTTTGATTTAGGGGAACACCACAAAGTCGCTATTCTGTCGGTTACTGAAGGGGAAGATAAGCCCCTTAAATATCCCGATATGTTTATTGCCGCAGATGTTCTGCTGCTCAATAAATGTGATCTCTTACCCCATCTACAATTTGATATTGCTTTGGCAGAAGCCAATGCTCGACGGATCAATCCTAATTTGCGGATTATGCGGATTTCTGCCAATACCGGGGAAGGGCTGGCGGAATGGATTGATTGGATCCGGGCCGGATTAACCGAACAGCGTAAAAAGCAATCGGCAGCGGGGCCAACGGTGCTAATACCTCTAGCCACCGGTTTCGAGGAATTAGAAGCCATTACCCTCATCGATCTGCTACGGCGGGCAGGAATAACTGTGGTCAGTGCCGGTCTGTCCCCCGGACCCGTCCAGGCCAGTCGGGGTACAATTCATCTACCAGACACCGATTTGGATCAGGCCCTAAACCGAGAATACGACATGGTGGTGCTCCCGGGGGGATTACCAGGATCTGACCATTTAGCCCAGGATCCCCGCATCATTCAGTTGCTCCAGCAAACTGCCCAAGCGGGTCGTTACACCGCTGCTATTTGTGCTGCTCCTAAAGTATTGGCAGCCGCTGGATTACTTGCTGGACGGCGGGCTACCGCCTACCCAGGGGTATTAGAGGCTCTGCAACTACCAACCACCACTCGAGATAGCGCAGCAGTCGTGGTGGATGAACGGGTAATCACCTCCCGAGGACCTGGGACTGCCATGGATTTTGCCCTGACGTTAATTGAGCGACTGATGGGGGAGAGCACTCGGCAGGAAGTGGAGACGGGCTTAACGCGCTAATTTGACCGGTTTTGCTGGGCATGGCTCCTCAACCCCTTCTGCTCCAAGGCCAAATCCCTCCGGAACTAGCCGGCCAGCGGTTGGATCAAGCTTTGGTAGCCTTATTTCCCGACTACTCCCGTGCTCGGTTGCAAAGCTGGATACGGGAAGGGGCGGTATTAGTGGATGGGCGTGGTTGTCGGCCCCGGGATCCGGCCCAGGAGGGGGCTCGGGTCGTGGTGCAGACATCCCTAACCGAGGATAGTCCATGGCAGGCAGAAGCTTTACCAATAACGGTGGTCTATCAAGATGACGCACTGTTGGTGGTGGATAAGCCCGCTGGGCTAGTGGTACACCCAGCAGCGGGTAACTACGCTGGCACGTTAGTCAACGCTTTGCTTCACTTTGCCCCTGAGTTGGCAGCCGTACCCCGAGCAGGACTGGTACATCGATTGGATAAAGACACGACTGGACTGCTGGTGGTTGCTCGAACGTTAACTAGCCATTGTGCTCTCGTTGCTCAACTCAAAGAACGGGCTTTTTTACGGGAGTATCAGGCGGTGGTCAATGGGGAATTGGTAGCTGGCGGCACTGTAGACGCGCCCCTGGGCCGCCATCCCCAAGATCGTAAACGCATGGCTGTGGTGGCCAGCGGGCGACCAGCTATAACCCACTATCGGATAGCAACGCGCTTTCCCGCCCATACTCACCTGACGTTGCGGTTGGAAACCGGTCGCACTCACCAAATTCGCGTCCATTTGAGCCACATCCGCTACCCCTTAGTGGGAGATCCTGTTTATGGGGGACGCCCCCGCTTACCGCCCGGTTGCTCTGGGGTATTAGCCGAACGGCTCCAACAATTTCCCCGCCAGGCGTTACATGCTGCCCAACTGGGACTTACCCACCCAGTCAGCGGAGCCTTTCTTACTTGGCAATCGCCTTTGCCAGCGGATATGGCAACATTGCTGGCCCAGTTGGGGGCTGGCTAGATTTGGGCCCAGGGAAAATAATTCACAATAATTCAGAGGAAATCGATGCTTCGCTATCTCACTATCCCGGTTACGCCCTTCCAACAAAATTGCAGCCTTGTTTGGTGCGAAGAGACTCACCGTGCCGCTGTTATTGATCCCGGTGGCGATCTGGAAGTTATTCAGAGTGCCGCGCACAAGTTGGGAGTTACCCTGGAACAGATTTGGATAACCCACGGTCACTTGGATCACGCTGCTGCTACGGCTGATTTGGTAGAACAGCAGGAATTAACCATTATTGGTCCCCACCAAGGAGATAAATTTTTAATCGACGGCCTCCCGGAAGCCACTGCCGCCTACGGCTTTCCTCCGGCTCGTCCCTTTACACCTCACCGTTGGCTGCAAGATGAAGACACCGTCACCATCGGCCAACATTCGTTACAGGTACGCCATTGCCCAGGGCACACTCCAGGTCATGTGGTGTATTACTCTGCTGAAATGAAGAGAGCTTTTGTGGGAGATGTGCTTTTTGCTGGCAGCATTGGTCGCACAGATTTCCCCGGTGGCCATTACGAAACTCTGATCGCCAGCATCACTCAACGGCTCTGGCCCATGGGGAATGACACGGTATTCATTCCGGGGCACGGCCCAGAGAGTACTTTTGCTAGGGAACGGGCAGTTAATCCTTACGTGGCTGACAATAGGTTAACTCCTGGAGGATAGCCAGCTAGATAGCAATCAGTGCCGCCGTTGCCGCTGCATTTGGGCCAAAGTACGGTCTAGTCCCCGTCGTTGTTTCTCTGACAGATCCAACATCTCACCACCAACACGGGTTTGGTGAGTTGTACTGTCAAGACGCAAGCTAATGATGCGCAGGCGGCAGGAGATGGACACCCCTCCTGGAAGGGTGAAACTGCAGGAAGTGACTTCATCCCCTAAATGGAACAGCACCGTGTCCCGAGTGCGGAGCGATAGGCCAGTCACAGAGATATCCTGCAAGTGCCCTCGTAGCGAGGATCCCATGCCTATTAAGCTAACAGGGACTGCGCGATCTCCTGGAATTTCTACCCGGTAGCTCTTACGCCGCTCCCGGTGTTCCACGGTGCTGGGCAGAGTTACGTGGTAGGCCCCATCCTCCCCATCTCCTGGTGCTAACTCGCCGTTGAAAGCTACCGCCACTCCCAACAGCCGGGCTTCTGCCTGGAAACGACGGGCACGTAATAGGCGGCGGTGCCCTAGCTCGTCGTGAATATGATCCAGTACCAGTCGATTACCCTGGATATCTACCTCCAGGACCATGCTTTGGTACCAGAGATCGTTGCCCAAGACTCGGATGGCCACCCGGGCTCGGTGATCAGCGAGATCACTCAGTAGCGCGATGATTCGCTCACGATTGGCTACCGTTGCGGAGGATTCGCTAATTTTGCGTCTAAACAGCCCGAGTAGCCTGGACAGCATGGGCATAACTCCAACAAGTTTTAGTCAGGCACTTTCAGTGCGAAGAAATAGGGGTTACCGTTGTTACGTTGTACTAACTAGCTAGGAACAACGATTATGTCGGAACTCGCCCAA
>CAWUNB010000045.1:0-11226 GCA_963923745.1 uncultured Thiotrichales bacterium | reverse complement strand
GTAGTTCGAGAGCAAATGTTTCATCCAGATTGGACGAATCCAATGGGCCGGTGGCAATAGTGACGGTGAATAAGGTTCCAGCACCGGGGTGGCTCTGCAGTTGTAAGTCGTCTCCTAATTGCTGGGCGAGATGACGAGCCAGAGATAACCCCAATCCCAATCCTCCATGGGCCCGGTGGAGCGAATCGTCCCCCTGCACAAAGGGTTGGAAGACTCGCTCGGCTTGAGGGTTCTCCATACCTTGCCCGCTGTCAAATAGGGCCAGCACTAATCGCTCATTAACAGAATCACAGCTTACTAACAGACGGACTGAGCCCTGATTAGTAAAGCGGATAGCGTTATCCCCTAGTTTGTCCAGAAGCTGGGCAAGGCGCTGAGGATCCGAGATAAAAGTGCGGGGAAGAGGAGGAATACCCTGAACGGCCAGGGTTAGTCCTTTCGCTTGGGCCAAGGGGTTAAATTCATCAAACCAGTGGGTAAGCAAGTTCTGTAAGTTGACTGTTTGCTGAGTTAGAGTGAGCTGGCCACTCTCCGCTTCAGAGAGATCCAGAATATCGGTAACTAAGCGTTGCAAATGCTGGCTACTGGTAAGAACTGCCTGTAGAGCTTGTTCCCGCTCCTTGGGATCGGTTGCTCGTAACCGCTCGGCAAACCCTAATAGCGCCGTTAACGGTGTGCGCATCTCGTGGCTAACGTGGGTCACGAAAGCTTGTTGAGTTTGGGGAGTTTGTTCTGCTTGTTTGCGAGTGTTCTCTTGGTTACGGCGTTGGGTTACATCCTTGAGAACCCCCATGGCTATCAGTGGTGCTCCATCCGGGTTGCAGAGGATGGAGGTTCGCTCCTGGAGCCACAGATAATGACCTGCCGCATGACGAGCTCGGTATTCCACCTCCAGGACTTGATGTTCCTGACAAGCGCGGGTAAAGGCCGTTTCCACTGCCATTAAGTCATCAGGGTGAATGCGCTGACGCCAATCGGTCAGTTGCTGACCCATGGAAGCCTTGTCGTAGCCCAGTAAGATGTTGTAGCTCCCATCCCATTGGATACGACGGGTACGCACCCGGAGCTCATAGGTAATATCTCCTAAAGCCGCTACTAGGGAAGTGTAGCGGCGCAGGGCGGCAGCTTGTTCTTCCTCCCAATAGTGGCGCTCGGTGACGTCCCGGCCAACACCGTAGATAAGGTTCGTTCCCGGATCGAAGGTAGCCTGCCACACGATCCAAACTAATTCCCCGTCTTCCGCCAATAGCCGGGTTTCTAGGTGGTGAAGATTTTCGCCGCGAACTAGTTTGGTAAACGCTTGGTTTAGGGACTCCCGATCATGGGGATGGAGAATGTCTAACAGGGAGTGGTCAACCAAAGCCTGGGGAGGGTAGCCCAGCCGACGTTGCCAAGCGGCGTTGATAAAGTGTAGTTCTCCTTCTGGACTAAGGCTGGCAATGAGATCCCGAGACATTTCCAGGATACGGTTCTTCTCCTGGGAGGCGGTACGCTGCTCGGTAATATCCAGGGCGGTGATTAACCGCAACCGCTGGCCATCTTGCTGCTCGCCCACTGGCTCAGAATAGAAATCCCATATTCGGGTCTGACCGGCAGCGGTGATTAGGGTAAATTCGCCGTCATGGGTTGCGACGGGCAGAATGGCTTGAGTCCGCAAAGCCAGGGCAACAACTTGCCCTTGACTACCCAGAGCCAATTGGGTCCATTCTTCTAAGGTTCCCACCGGACCGTAGCCACTGGCGTTGTACCAGGCCTGATTGAGCAGGTGAATAGTCCCATCTTCTGTGTACAGCAATTTAGGCAGTAAGCTGTCCTGTACTGATCGGTGGAAATGCTCCTCGTAGCGTCCCTGACTTTCATAAGCGGCCACCAGACGACTGACGTTTTCGTAGGTGATCACTACTTTGGGCTCGGCTAACCCAGCTAATCGGGCAACCCGCATGAAAAACCAATTCCGCTGTTCTTCAACCTGAAAAGTGAAGTGAAGGCTCCAGGTGGTTTTCTCTCCTGACAGCACGGCTCGAACGCCAGCTGCTGCCTCGCCGGCGCTGTATTCTCCCTGTTGAAAGGCCCGATCTAAGGGTTCTAGATAGGAAGTGCCAATCCCAACTCGGCGGGGTTCTAATCCCCCTTCTTTGGCGCTCAGTTGCCAGGCCCGATTGAGGGCTATGATGGTGCCATCCCCGTCCACAATGATTAGCAGAATTTCGATGCTATCGAGAATGGACTGATTAAATAGCGCCGATTCGGTAATAGCCTGGATGTTTTGCCGTAAAGCTTGGTCTTGACGAATTAAACGGGCTTGGGTTTGTAACAGATCAGCATTGAGGGAAGCTAACTCGGCAGTGCGGTGTTCAACACGATCCGCCAAAGTATTACGTTCTTGCCGTAGGACAGCATCACTAATTTGGCGTAAATGGCCATAGAGCACGACCAATCCTGCCAACAGTAGGCTGACCAGTACTGGGATGCCCTGGCTGGTGGGGGTGAGAATAAGGGCCATTCGCTGAGCACTAGGACGTACCTGTAACAACCACTCCCGCCCCGCTATGGGTAACAGGTACTCCTGAGTTAGTTCGTCTGTTGGCGTTAACAAGCGTTGAGACAGTAAAGAAGCGTTTTCCCCTGGAGACCAGGGCAACCAAGCCAAATTTCGCTCTGGCTCCGGCCAGGTCATATCCTTGAGCAAAATATCCAGTCCCTGACGGTAATGGGCGTTCAGGGCACCACTCAACATGTCTTTAATGCGAATAACTCCAAGGGCAAAACCCAGCAGATTATTCCGCCGCTGTTGCAAATCTTTCCCTGGAGGACCTCCTCGGTAAATTGGCACCGATAACAACACACCATATTGCTCTCCTAGATCCTGTACCAAGTAAACAGGGGCCGAGAGCGCTGGTTTACCCGATGTCCAAGCGTTTTCCAGCGCTCGCAGCCGAGTGGGCTGGGAGCCTAGATCAAACCCCAAAGCCATCTCGTTTCCCTGATAAGGCTCCAGATAAAACACTGGAAAATAGAAGGGGCGGGGAGTTACCGGGCCTATTACACCTCCATGTTTTTCGTATATCCGGAAGTTTGAATAACCATCAGCGATAGCCAGTTGTTCCCATTGTTGTTTTTCTTCTTGGGGAATGCGAGGAATCCATTCCAACGCCTGTAACCAGGGATTGTGGCGCAGCAATTCCTGGCAATACTGGTGGAAACCTTGGCGGGATACTGTCCCAGCCACGTTAAATAGGGATTCAATAGAAGAAACAGTGAATTGGATGGTGTGACCAGCGTGATTGATTTGTTCTAAAACGTTACTAGCCTGTTCTCGATAAATATGCTCTTCATCGACTCGATGGCGATGAACTAATAAAAATTCTGCTACAGCTCCCAGTCCCACCAGTAGGGAGGCTAATAGGAAGACATACCATTCCGGAGGACGTTGTTTAGCCCGGTGGGAAGCTGCCACCAGCAGCAACGGAGTAAGGAGCAAGTAACCACTGGCATCTCCTAACCACCATATTGTCCAATTGGGTACAACTCGAGACCAGGATACGTAGTTTCCCAGATAGAGCCCGCCTACCCCCAAGGTGGCTGCGATACTGGGAGTGAAGAGAGCGATGGCTAGGTAGTAAACCAATTCCCGCACCCGTTGGGGTAATGGCTCTCCAGGACGACGAGCAAAGCGGGTCATCAGAAACAACGCCAGGCTGGTTTGCAGGGTAGAACCAAAGGCAATTACCGTGGCAATCCACCCATCACAGGCCGGCATAGTCCAATTAGCAACCCAGGAACCGACAAAGACCCCTATCAGTAGGTATCTTCCCCGTAGCCACAACCAAGCCAGGGCCAATCCTGAAGGTAGCCAAATAGGGGAAACATTGCCGGGTTCTACCGCTAACAAAAAACATAACCGGGCCAGCAAGTAGTAGCCGACAGCTAGGGCAAGGGTTTCAACAAGAGCAAACCAGGCCGATTTCATAGAGTAGAAGCGCTTTTAGCTACATCCCGTAGTTCCCTTAGGGCTTCCGCTGTCCCCTGGCTATCCCCCGCCCGAGCGGCATTTTCCAGTACGCGGGCGGTAGCCCCCAGGGCAGGATAGCCTAGGCTTGCGGCAACCCCCTTAATCTGGTGAGCCAGACTTCCTATACTGGTTAGATCCCCTTTTTCCAGCGCTTGGGCCAGCTGCAATAGAGTGATAGGCAGATCCTCCTGAAAACGCACCGCTAGGGCAGTAATAACTTCGTTGTCGATGGTGGGGGAGGAAGGGGTTATTCCGTTGGCGGCGGGCAGGTAGCGGGCGACGACGAGGTAGAGGGCAGACCAGTTTACCGGTTTAGTAAGAAACTCATTACACCCCACTTCCAATGCTTCCTGGCGGTGGTAACTCTGACCGTGGGCGGTAAGCGCAATAATGGGACCAGGATATAGAGCATCCCGCAACATTTTAGTGGCTTCTAGCCCACCCATGACTGGCATCTGCATATCCATGACGATGAGCTGAAAGTCTTGTTCCATGGCTTGAGAAACCGCCTCCTCTCCGTTAGCCACTGCCGTTACCTCGGCCCCAGTTTTGGCGAGATGGTAGGTAATGAGGGTTTGGTTGTACTCATTATCTTCTGCGAGAAGAATACGCCCCATTACTAAGGGAATCGACAGAGCAGTTGGGGAGACTTCGGTCGGATTCGGCAGATCCAGGACTGCGTCCAGGGCAATGGTATCGAGTGGGCCTGTGGTTACAGTCGCAATAAATAAACTACCTACCCCGACGTGGCTATGGAGTTGGAGATCACCACCGAGGCGTTGAGCCAGGCGACGGGCCAGTGACAGCCCAATACCCAACCCACCATGGTCGCGACTCAGGGACTCGTCCCCCTGGGTGAAGGGTTGGAACATACGCTCGGCCTGCGTAGGGGAAATACCGCGACCACTATCGAATAGAGATAGAACTAAATGCTCTTCGGCGGGATCACAACTCACTAGCAGATGAATGGTACCCTGATCGGTGAAACGTACCGCGTTGTCGCCTAATTTATTAAGTAGCTGAGTCAGACGCTGGGAATCTGAAGTGAAAGTACGGGGGAGAGGCGTAATTGGCTGAACGGCTAACTTCAGCCCCTTGGCTTGGGCGAGAGGATTGAAATGGACAAACCAACCATTGAGCAACGCGGGCAAATCCACTGGGCCAGAGGTAATGGTTAATTGCCCCCCTTCGGCTTCAGATAGGTCGAGAATATCCGTTACCAACCGTTGCAGCCGTTGACCACTGACAAGTACCGCCTGTAACGCCTTTTCCCGCTCACTGGCTGTTTGATTCTGGACTTGCAGCTGTTCGGCAAACCCTAACAACGTCGTCAGGGGGGTACGCATTTCATGGCTAATGTGAGTTACCAACGCCTGCTGGGTGCGGGGGGCCATTCCAGCTTCATTAAGGGGCAGACTGGTAGGAGGTAACTGCTCTGTTAGATCTTGCCCGATCAGTACCACGCCAATACGTTTACCGATTTCGCTTTCCAACAGTGTTCCATGCCACCGAATCAGCCGTTCTTGTCCCTGGCAGTCTAGTACCACACTCTCATAGTGATCAGGAGGCATCTCGCTCCCATCCATTACCCGGGCTAAATAACGGGCTCGGTGAACTCGCTGGGACATAGGTACACAGTGCTCAAACCAGCCACTGCCCAGCAACTCCACTTCGCTGTAGCCTAGAACTTGGCAGGTACGGCGATTCACTCGCAGCACCTGACCATCTGCTGCCGCTACTAGCAGCATTCCCCCCATTTGATCCCAGTAAGGTTGGTTGGCCAGCCCGGTTTGGTGGATTACTTCTTCCTTTGCTTTTTGGGCACTGATGTCCTTGAGCATTCCCATCGCAACTGAAGGGTGTTTACCCGTAAAAAGGATAACAGTTTGTTCCTGGATCCATAGGTAGTTGCCGGCGGCATGACGCACCCGGTATTCCATTTTCAGGAGGCGGCGATTGCGATCAACTTGGCTAAAAGCATTCTCTACAGTGCCCAAATCATCTGGGTGAATACGTTGACGCCAGTTGGTAAGCTGCCGTCCCATGGCCGATTGGCTATATCCCAATAGCGTGGAATAGTTACCGCTCCACTGGATACGGCGAGTATCTAGGTGCAATTCGTAGGCAATATCCCCCAGGGCAGCCACCAGCGCGGTGTAGCGTCCCAAGGCAGCGGCTTGTTCCTCCCGGCGGTAGTGGTTATCAGTAATGTCTCGACCGATGCCATAGAAAAGTTTGGCCCCGGTATCAAGGGTTATCTGCCAAGATACCCAGATCTGTTCGCCATGGGCGGTTAATAATCGAGTTTCAAAGGGGGGTGCACTTTCTCCGCGAGTGAGTTGATCTAATGTTTGTTTCACTAAATGGCGATCTGTCGGATGGACAAATTCCATCAGAGCACGCCCCAGCACTGTCCGAGAGGCATAACCCAAACGGTGCTGCCAAGCCATATTAGCGAAACGTAGTTCGCCTTTTGCATCCAAGGTAGCCACCAAATCGAGGGATACCTCTAGGATCCGCGCTCGTTCCTGGGATAGGACGTGTCGATTCGTGATCTCCAAGGTGGCTACCAATTGTTGATAGGCTTTCTTCCGTCCTAAGGAACCGGTTATCAGGCTGTAGGCCAGGACAGCGATAACTCCCAACCCTAGAGAAAGCATAACTCCAGGTCCTAGGAAAGCTTCGCGGAGCGGGAATAACGACCCGGAAGGGGTGATAAACACCCACCAGGCGATCCCCAGACCCATGAGAAATCCTCCCAATAGGGCAGAGAATAGCAAAAAATAAATATGCCGCTGATTCAACGCCGTAGGGGAGACGGTTGATACCATGGGTATATTCCCAAGATCCTGTTCAGTCCGTGGCAGCTGCTGTCACCAGATCATCTAAGGATCCGCTTCGATACAGCGTTAAAAAAACATCAACGATCTCTGGATCGAAGTGAAGATTCCGACCTCGTTCAATTTCCGTTACTGCGTCTTTAGCGGACCAGGCTTCTTTGTAGGAACGCTGACTAACCAAGGCATCAAACACGTCCACGACCGCCACGATGCGTGCCGGAAAAGGAATATCAGTTCCTGCTAATCCACTGGGATAACCAGTACCATCCCAGCGCTCATGGTGGTTTTTGGCAACAACACGGGCGATAGCAAGTGCTGGACTACAGGAAAGAACGGCATCGCCAATACGGGTGTGATTACGCATGGTGACAAATTCTTCAGCGGTTAATTTTCCCGGTTTACGCAAAATATTGTCGGGAATTCCTACTTTTCCTACATCATGGAGGCGACTCGCTTTTCCATAAATTTCTGCTTCTTCACTAGAACAGCCTAAGGCAATGGCAATCCGACGAGTATATTCCTGAATACGCTGAATATGGGCCCCTGTAGCGCTGTCTTTGAATTCAGCTATCCGTCCTAGCATATCAACAGCTTCGTCATAGGCTTTTTCAAGATTATGATGTAATCTAAAATTATCCAAAGCAGCAGCGCATTGGTTGGCCATTACTTGAATAAGTTCTTTGTCTTCTTTGGTAAGATCACTATTGGATTCTAGATAAATAAAGCCGAAAACTTCTTTATTAATCTTTAACGGAACGATAATAGCCCCCTGCCGTAAAGTATTAGGGATAGTATCTTCTAAGACTACTTTAGAGCAAACGTTAGCAATTTCACCGCAACGGTCAGTGATTTCTTTGGTGACACCAAATTCACCGGTTCCTGCTCGGACTGTAATGCTCTTTCCCTCCATTGTGGCAATAAAACCATCAATGGTGGAAATTAGTCCCGACTGTTCGAGATTACAAATACCAATAATTTGTATTAACAATCCTTGAAAATAATCCTCTAGATGATCTTGATGCAAATTGTATAATTCCGGTGTAACAGACAAAATACGTGCTAAACCAAGTCGATTAGCATTAATGGTTTGTAAATCACGATAACTTTTTAGTGCGCTGCGAACGGTGGTATAAATTTTCTGCACCGTTAATTCCGTTTTATCTTTATAATCATCAATATCAAAAGTATCAATTACATACCGTTCGGGTGCTAAACCAGGCTGGCCAGTACGAATAATGAGACGCATCATCCAATCTTGGCGTTCATTGCGAATATATTCCACCAAGCGTAAGCCAGCATCATCTGTCTCCATAACTACATCGATCAATGCCAAAGCAATTCCTGTTTGGTGGAGAAGTAGCGCTTTAGCTTCTGCCATCGAGCTAGCTTCAATAAGTTCTAATCCACGACCAGCGAATTGGAAGTTTTTCAGATTTAGTGCTGTCATTTGACGAACGGTGGGTTCATCATCAACAACAAGTACCTTCCAAGGTAAAGATCTGGGTGTAATATTTGGGGTTTTGGTTCCCTGGCGGATAATCTTCATAAGCGGCTAGTGAAGGATGAGAGGATAGCGAAGGAGAAACTGGGTTCCCATCCCAGGGGTGCTATTGCAAACCACAGTCCCTTTGAGTCCCTGCGTGACTAAGTTATAGACGATGTACAATCCAAGCCCACTTCCTCCTGTTCCCCGGCAAGTGGTGTAAAAGGGCTCAAAGGCACGAGCCAACGTTTCTGCCGACATTCCTTTTCCGTTATCCGAGTAATCAATGCTGATCCAAGCTGGGTCATAGGTTACTGTTATTTGAATATATCCCTCTTGAATTGTCTCTCCATAACCATGCACTCGACTATTAGTTAATAAATTGGTCAATATCTGAACAATAATACCAGGTGCCCCGTACAGATTAAGATCTGTAGGGCAATCGACATCGATCCTAATAGGGATATTTTTAAATATATCAACGAGGGCTAGTAAGCGAATATCTTCAATTACTTCAGCGAGATTATAATAACGACTGGTTTCAGAAGCTTGATCAACGGTGGTGCGCTTAAAACTTTTAATAAGCTCAGCAGCTCTGGTTATACTGGTAAAACTAAGTTGGGTAGTCTGATCTAGCAAAGATAAGTAATAACTGAAATCTTCTTCTGCTACTTCATCCTGTCCAAGTAGATTTTGTAAACCGTGAAGAGTTTCCCGAGTTTGGGATAATACTCCAACCGCCACACCAATTGGTGTATTAATTTCATGGGCGAATCCAGCCACCATTCGACCAAGGGAAGCCATTTTTTCTGCTTCAATGACTTTTTCCCGTTCTGCTTTGATTTGCTGATTAGCAGCTAATAATTCAGCAGTTCGTTCGTTGACCCGTTCTTCTAAATTTGCATTTAGCTTTGCTAAAGAGTATTTAGCGGCTAGCAATTCATCATTGCGTTCAACTAATCCAGCATAGAGTCGTTGTAAAGCATCTAATAAAATTTTGGTTCTAGGATCTTGAGGTGAATCATCTTTTATATGGTAAGTTCCAAACTCCTTTCCTTGTCTGATAGCAAGGACTTGTTTTCCCATAGCCAAATCATCACCTAAAATATGAAAGACCAACCAGTTAGCAAGAAACTCTAATAATTGCCCCAATTTGATGGATTCACTATTTTTTCGTTGCTCAAGCCAAGTTGTTATTTGGGAAATAAAGCGCTGATGGGCAGCTCGATGGGGAATACAGTGATCCTCAGGTAAGCCCTCAGCCTTCATAATGTTTTCTTCACATTGAAAATGATAGGCCGTGTAATCAGTCAAAACACCTAAAGCAGAATCGATTTGTTGGGGAGTAGCACTTTCAATATTTTGTCCTAGACTGTTGACTAGTTGAACTAATTGGTGATGCTGCTCATCAACCTCAGGCAAACCTGTTTCAAACAGGTTTGACCATTGGAAGGTGCTATCAATTGGGTGGGTCGTTACCTTTATCACGCTCGCTCATCCACTAAAGTCATCGCTGGCCGAGGCTCAGGATCTGCTGGTGGTTGTCCCGGCTGGCAAGATAGCCGTCCTGCCAGCAATCCCGCTTGAGTTAAACCCACTCGCAGTTCATCCAAGTAATAGTTAAACAGGGGAGCCGCTGCGGGCTGTTCCGTCCACAATTGCACTGCTACTTCCCTAGCCACCGATACCCGACAGTGAACCCGCCCTATTTCTGGAAGATCAAAGGCCAGTTTAGCGGTCCATGGGCGCAAATACCCCCCTTGACCATCCGCTGTTCCTTCGTCTTGGGTAATGCGCATTTCATGATTAACGACAGTATTCCCCACTCGAACAGGCAGATCCAAGTTTACCGCCAACCCATCAGGGATATTCGCGAGGGCCGTAAGCTGTCGCACCTCCAGGTTGGCGACAGCTCCTCGTACTTCTCTTGCTAAGCGAGCGACATCACCTGTCTCTGGTAGAGTTAACTGAGTTGACAGGTCCATTTCACCCCCTCTATGGAGGGATAGCATCTCCCGTTTAGAAATAGTAGGAGTGGAAGGATTTTCTGGGTCGTTTTCTTTCACGAGTTGTTGTAGGTCATTTTCTAGTCGTAACAGTCCTGCCTTCAGGTCCATTGGCGGTGGTTGTCCCGGAACCCAGTTGGCCAGTCTAGCTTCCAAAAATAGCCCCGATTTCGCCACTACCTGCTCTAATTGGTCAGGTTGAGTCAACTGGCTTGGAGAGGGCAATTGAGCTAGAAAAGCTTTTACTAACTGGGCAACGGAGGTGGGGAGCTTGTTATCCCCCGAGCTAGTTAGTTGGCCCAACGTTGTCAACAACGGTGCAATGGGTAACTGATAGGGGAGGGCAGCCCGTAACCCCCGGCTTTGGGTAAGAAGGGTAGAATCTTGGATCGCTTCCAGCACCCGTAGCACCGGGGTTTCCCCAGCACTGGACACCTGCAAGCGTAGATGTTGACCTGGTTGGAAGCTGAGCCCACTCTGGGCTTGTACTCGAGTTCCTCCCAGTTCCAGAGTTAATTGTCCAGCCCGCGTTACTACTACCGTGGCTTCCACCACTTCCCCTGCCCGCAACGCCAGACTGGAGCGCCGATCAGCGACAGCAGTTGCGCTGCTAGGGATGATATTGAGGGTAGCGGCTTTGACGTCCACAACAGCCCCTCCAGGGAAGGACTAAGCGGCTTGGGAAGATGAAGTTAATAGCAACAATTCCAGCAAACGGTAGTAAAGGTGATGTAGGGTATCCAAATCGGCTATCGGGACCTGTTCATCCACTTTATGGATAGTGGCATTGAGGGGGCCCAGCTCGATGACCTCTGTTCCTGTGGGAGCAATAAACCGCCCATCGGAAGTCCCTCCCCCAGTGGATAACCTGTCTCTTATACACAT
>CAWUNB010000044.1:0-11299 GCA_963923745.1 uncultured Thiotrichales bacterium | reverse complement strand
CGAGGGCAGCGTTTTGCTGGGTAGCGTTATCCATCAGGAGAATATTTTTGCTTACCTGTTCAATACCACTACTCTGCTCCGCACTGGCGGCCGTGATTTCTGCCATTAAATCAGTAACCCGTTGTACCGCATGAACAATATCAGCCATAGTGTGACCCGACTGGGTCACTAGGTGGCTACCGGTTTGTACCTGCTCAGCAGAAGCGGCAATAAGCCCTTTAATTTCCTTAGCGGCTGTCGCAGAACGAGAAGCCAAGTTACGGACTTCTGCCGCTACCACCGAAAAACCGCGTCCCTGTTCTCCTGCCCGGGCAGCTTCCACCGCAGCGTTCAAAGCCAAAATATTGGTTTGGAAAGCAATAGCATCAATGACAGTAATAATGTCAGTAATATGAGAGGAACTAGCGGCAATAGATCCCATGGTGGTCACCACTTGATCCACCAGTACCCTTCCCCGTTCTGCTACTTCCCGTGCTCCCCGCGCCATTTGATTAGCTTGGGCAGCGTGAGTAGCATTCTGCTTGACCGTTGCGGTGAGTTGCTCCATGGTGGCTGCTGTTTCTTCCAAAGAAGCTGCTTGTTCCTCGGTTCGCTGGGATAGATTGGCATTTCCTGCTGCCATCTCTTGAGAAGTTCCCGTCACTGCCATTGCAGTGGCTTGAATATCTCGAAGCAGTTGGGCCAATTGGTTTACCGTATCGTTAGCGTGATCTCGAATAGATCCAAAAGCACCACCATAACTGTTATCTATTCTCCCTGTTAGATCCCCCTGAGCAATACGCTCCAGCGCTTGAACCGTATCACTCACTGCTCCTTCTACAGTAGCTAGAAAACGATTGAGTGCCTCAGCCAGATTAAGGAAGAAACCTTCTTTGCCAGCTAATCCCAACCGTTGCCCTAGATTTCCTGCCTGGGCCCCTGTCACTAAATGCTCTAATTCCTTTTGTATTGTCAATACAGTCGTCACATCACTCCATTCTAATACACTACCCAATGAATCCCCTGTATCACTGATTACTTGGTTAACAACTAAATCAAAATGACGTCCTCCCAGAATTAAATGATTACGTTGGGTAGTCCGTGATTCAGCCAATGAATGCAGACGATCGAAAAAAGATTCCTGTAAGGAATGCCCTACTAAAGAATTAGCCTGGAAACCAGGAATATCCTCAGCGATAGCCTTAGCCGCCCCATCCAGTCCTCTAACTAAGGCTGGATTGACATAAATGATTCGGGAAGTGGGATCGGTGATCATTAAGGGAGTTGAGGTATAATCCAGAGCTTGCTGTATTCGCCGAGCTTCATCAGCACGACGACGGGTTTCGCTCATATCAAAAGCCAGTTTGATCTGCATTATCCCTAGCGCAACTAATAAATGACCAATTTCATCTAAGCGCTTTACTACCCAATCATTATCATAAAAACCATCGGCAATTTGATCAAAGACGCTTCCTGCCATGGCAAGTGGCCGAGTAATAGATCGAGCTAAGACAACACCGCCCAGAATAGCTAAGCTGATAATTAATGCTAATCCTGTTAATCCCCAAGACAGTCCAGTAGTTAAAGCCTCGTGACGACGAGCCATAATGGCATCTAAGGCTGGAGCAGCGTTATCAAAAAGCCCAAACACCGCTTCCACTGCTTTATTGCCTTGGTCAAAAACTTCGCTGGCAGGTGCAGTGACACCAGCAGTTCCCAACAGCTGCTTTTCCAACAGATTCTGAAAAGCGCTGATAGCCTGATCAGACACTTTGGTTTGCTGCTCTAGGATGACTTTTAGCTCAGGGTTATAGGCCAGTGCTATGGCTAGTGCCTTAGTCATTCCTCGAGCATCCGCCTTGAAATCCGCCAGCAATGCCACTAACCGTTCCTTCTGGCCTGGCCAAAAAATCCGTTTGGCAGCAACAGCTGCAGCGCTACTGCGGGTTTGCCCCAGTGTCTCCGCCAAGGGAAGCACCCGTCCTACCAACGCTTCTACCAGATAGTAACTATCCAACTCGCCATCCAATACTAAACCACTGTTATCCCCTACCTGGCGAACTAGCTCCAACACCGAGACGATCAACGCTGTTTCTGTTTGTACCGTGAACCCTGCCGGGCTAGCCCGACGTCGAAAGCGGTCGGCCAATTCTTGCCAAGTGGATTGCAACGCGGCTAATGCCTCTGATGTTTTAAAGTCACCGCCATGGATCCCGTCTATCCCCTGAAGCCGCTGAAAATCCTCATCAATGTAGCGCTCCATCTCCCGCAACCGGGGTTCAAAGCTGGTATCCCCATTAACCGAAGCGGCCACCATGCCGCGATGCTGGGGAAGATGGTCCATCAATGCACGCAGCGCCACTACATAGGACAACCCATGCCGCTCCTCAGATAGGTTTTTTATCCGTCCCAAGACATCGACCGCTAACAACCCCACGGCTATCGACAGCGGCAACGCCAACACTAAACCAAAGCCAAGAAAACGCTGCCAAACGGGCAGCCGCCAAGCCTGGGCGGCAGTACACCGCTTCTTGGGTGCTCGCCAATAGGCCTGAGCTTGAGCAATGGCCTCAGTACTGGCCGGCGTAGCTACCGCCACATAGCCCGCAGCCTGCCCCAACTCCCGAGCAGGCCCCATACGCAACCGTACCCACCAGGCTTTTTCCCCCTTCCCCTGATGCTGGACCACCCCGGTCCAAGGACGCCCCGCCTGCAATTCTTTCCATAGGTCATCCCATACCCAGCCTGGAACCTGGGGATGATATAACCGGCTGTAGAATTGTCCTTGAAGGTCCGACTCTCGGTAGCCACTGATGCTGGCGAAGGCAGGATTGACGTAGGTGATTACGCCATCGAGATCGGTGCGAAAGACGATCAAACCATCCGGAGAGGCGGTTTGTCTTTCCTGAGAAACAGCATTATTGGGCATGGTGGTTACAGACCGGCAATTGGCATAGGCCGGTGGCCGGACTCCCGGCCATCGGGACCTCTGGCGAAACTTCTGAGCGACACCAGCTTGCTAGAACTCTTTCCACTCGTCTTCCACAACCCCACGTCTTGCTACCGCCGGGGTTGGAGGCAATTTAGGCGTGGCAGGAGCTGATGGAACCCGGGACGGAGGCCGATTGGCTGGTCGGGGTGGTGGTAACTCCGCTTTGGGGAAGGGTTTAGTCGGAGAAAGAGGTTTTTCCCGCTTTACCTCCCGTTCCTGCCTTAATTCATGGCTTAGGTGGAAACGCCCTACCCCAGTTAACAACTGGGAGGCCTGCTCCTGAAGGGACTCTGCTGCTGCCGCAGCCTGCTCCACCAATGCCGCATTTTGCTGGGTCGCCTCGTCCATCTGGGTAACTGCGCGATTGATTTGCTCAATACCATCGCTCTGTTCCGTGCTGGCAGCACTGATCTCAGCCATGAGGTCGGTCACTCGCTGTACTGCCTGAACAATATCCGCCATGGTGCGACCAGATTGCTCCACTAAACGACTGCCCTCTTGTACCTGATCGGCGGAAGCTGCAATCAGTCCCTTAATCTCCTTGGCCGCCGTAGCCGAGCGGGAAGCCAAGTTGCGAACCTCTGCAGCCACAACAGAGAACCCCCGGCCCTGCTCCCCTGCCCTTGCTGCTTCCACTGCTGCATTTAAAGCAAGAATGTTGGTTTGGAAGGCGATACCATCAATGACAGTAATAATATCGCCGATCTTGACGGAGCTTTGGGTAATAGAACCCATGGTGGTCACCACCTGACCTACCAATGCCCCTCCCCGCTCTGCCACCTCACGAGCTCCTCGGGCGACCTGGTTGGCTTGGGCCGCGTTGGCGGCATTTTGCTTAACAGTAGCAGTCAGCTGCTCCATGGTAGCTGCTGTTTGCTCTAGGGAAGCCGCTTGTTGCTCAGTGCGCCGAGACAAATCGGTGTTTCCGGCAGCGATCTCCCGAGAAGCTGAAGCAATGGCTTCGGCAGATTCTTGAATATTTATTAACAAACCGCCCAATTCCCGTACCGTTCCATTGGCATGATCCCGGATACGGCCAAAAGCGCCACCATAGCTATTGCTCATCTGCCCGGTGAGATCACCGCGAGCGATACGCCCCAAAGCACTGACCGTATCTTCTACCGCCCCTTCCACCGTGCCTAGGAAGCGATTAAGAGCCTCGGCCAATTGTCGGAAGAAACCATCCCTTTTCGCGGCTAAATCGAGTCGCTGTGCTAAGTCCCCCGCTTGGGCGGCGCGAACTAGTTGCTCTAGCTCCTCCTGAACTCCCAACACGGTGGTGACATCATTCCATTCCACCACCACGCCTAAACGCTCTTTGGCCGCATTAGTGACAGGATTGACGATCAAATCAAAACGCCGTCCACCTAAACGAACATGGGAACGATAGGTCGTTTTAAGAGCCTCCACCAATCGCCGCTGATGCGCTGGTTCTTTATGGAATTGGTCAAACTGGCAACCCACTAATTGGTGAGGATTAAAATTGGGTAATTCCTGGCGAATGCTATCTTCTACCGCCATCAGGGCCTGATGGAGACCATGGTTAAGGTAAACAATACGCCCAGTGTTATCAGCAATCATCACGTTAGTGGAAACGTGATCTAAGGCGGTTTGAATACGCAACGCCTCGTCAGCTTGACGCCGGGCTTCATTTAAATCGAAAGCCAGCTTGATCTGCATCGCTTTTAGAGCAAGAAGCAACTTACCCAATTCATCTCGCCGAGTAACATGGATGGTGCGATGAAAGTCCCCCTGAGCAATAGCTTCAAAATGTTCCATAGCTTCCCTCAGAGACTGTCCCATCGTCCGTAATCCGAACCACACCATTAGTATCAGCAAGGCGGTGATGGTGGCCGCCATTCCCCCATCAGTGAGCAAATGACGATAAAAATCAGCATTTACATCATCGATATAAACTCCGGAACCAACTACCCATCCCCAAGGGACGAACCCCTTCACAAAAGAAACTTTAGCGACCGGCTCACTTTCCCCTGGTTTTGGCCAGTGATAGCTGACAAACCCTTCTCCAGACCGGCGTACGGTATCAACAAAAGCAATAAATAGTTTTTTTCCTTGAGGATCTGCAACATTAGACAGGTCTTTACCGTTTAGGTCCGGTTTTATCGGATGCATGACCATCCGAGGCTGCATGTCGTTGACCCAAAAATATTCTTCTTGCTGGTAACGAAATCGGCCTAAGGCAGCCAAAGCGGCCGATTGAGCTTCCTGATCGCTCAATCGTCCTGTTGTCACTTGATTGTGAAAATACTCCACCATGCCATAGGCCACTTCCACTGCCTGACGTACTCCGTCCTGGCGAGCCATCGTCATAGTGGCCCGATAATCCAGCATCCACCAGACTCCCAAACTACCCGCCAGTGACACCAACAACATCAGCCCGGTTAATACACGGGTTCTCAGGGTCATGGTGCTTAACCCGTCAGCGACACGGGACAGTAAACCATTCCCCTTCCCTGCCCGCAGGGCAGCGTAGCGTGCCTCTGCTGCACGCACTTGGTCAGGCGTCGGTTTAACCCGGACTGAGATGTAGCCTACCGTTCGCCCCCCTTCCCGCAGAGGCATCACATTGGCTTCAACCCAGTAATAATCGCCATTTTTACAACGATTTTTTACCAAACCACTCCAGGGTTCCCCCCGATCTAAAGTTCGCCAAAGGTCGGCAAAAGCCGCTGGAGGCATATCTGGGTGACGGACGATGTTGTGGGGCTGTCCCATTAGCTCCTGCTGGGTGTAGCCACTCACGGCAATAAATTCATCGTTGGCGTAGGTAATGACGCCTTTGAGATCGGTCTTAGAAACCAGCCGAGCGTCGTTCCGCAGCTCTCTTTCTGTTTGTGTTACCGGTAAATTGGTACGCATCCTCGAATTCCTGAGAATCTTTAGGGGGAGGGAGTATTGCGGCGAGCTGCCGCGTCATCCACTAAAGCCATTTCCCGACTGGTCATTAAGCGCTCAATGTCCACCAAAATGAGCATACGCTCACCCACCGTACCTAAGCCCAGTAGGTATTGGGTTTCTAATTGGCAACCCAACTCAGGGGGGGGTTTTACCTGATCCGGCACTAAACTCACCACATCCGAGACACCATCCACCACTACACCTACGATGCGCCCAGAGAGATTTAACACGATAACTACAGTGCGCTCGTGATATTCCACCGTACCTAACTGAAACTTCACCCGTAAATCTACGATGGGCACAATAGCCCCGCGCAAATTAACCACCCCCTTGATGAAAGAAGGCGTATTAGCAATTGGGGTAACCGGGTCATAACCGCGAATCTCCTGCACCTTGAGGATGTCTACGGCATACTCTTCCCGCCCCAGCGTGAAGGTAAGCAGTTCCCGAGCAACAGTGACATCAGTGGCGCGGGCATGTTCAGCATTCATGGATCCACTCCTGACCCTGAAGGCAAGTCTCTAAAAAGAGAGGGAAAAAAGATAACCAGGATTTATTCCCTGGCGCTATGGATTTTATTTAGGAGGATTAAGCCGCCGCTTCTGTCGTCCCACCGCCGCGACCGGTCCGGCGTACCAATTGCCCTACATCCAAAATCAGAGCAACCCGCCCATCCCCCATGATGGTGGCTCCAGAGATACCATCTACCCGGCGAAAATTGGATTCCAAGCTTTTGATAACTACCTGATGCTGCCCCACCAATTGGTCGACAAACAACGCCACCCGCCGCCCCTCGGCTTCCAGCAATACTAAGATGCCATCCTCTGGAGAGGTTACCAGGGGAGTCATGGAAAACACTTCATGGAGGGGTAGGATGGGCAGGTATTCACCCCGCACCAATACCACCCGCCCACGTCCCGACACGGTACGAATATCTGCCGCGAGAGGACGAAGGGATTCCATGATGTATCCCAAGGGAATAATGAAGGTCTCTTGCCCCACTGCCACCGACATGCCATCCAATATGGCAAGGGTCAGTGGCAACCGCACAGTGAAGGTACTACCTAGACCAGCGGCTGAAGCTATGTCCACCGTTCCCCCCATCTCCTGGATGTTACGGCGCACCACATCCATACCCACCCCCCGTCCTGACACGTCGGTGACATGTTCGGCGGTAGAGAAACCAGGAGCGAAGATGATTTGCCAGACATCCTGATCCGATACCACATCACTGGTATCCACCCCCCGTTCTCGGGCCTTGGCCAGAATGCGATCCCGATCTAAACCGGCTCCATCATCCCGCACTTCAATGACGACATTTCCCCCTTGGTGGGATGCGCTAAGAGTAATTCGACCTATCGGATCTTTGCCGCGATCGACCCGAGTCTCCGGAGGTTCAATGCCGTGATCCAAACTGTTACGCACCAAGTGGGTAAGGGGATCAATTAGACGTTCAGTGAGCCCTTTATCTAATTCTGTCCCTTCCCCGAGGGTGCTCAGTTCCACTCGCTTACCCAATTTAGCCGCTAGATCCCGTACTAATCGGGGAAAACGGCTGAAAACAACGCTAATGGGCATCATGCGAATGGACATCACGCTTTCTTGCAAACTGCGGGTGTAGCGCTCGAGTTGATCTAAACCAGCCTGTAATCGGGCAGCCCAAAGGGGATCCATCTGAGAAGCTATCTGGGCCAGCATGGACTGGGTGATAACCAGTTCGCCTACTAAATTCATCAACTGGTCTACTTTTTCCACCCCAACGCGAATAGAACCACCATCGGCGGGACGAGTAGTCTTGCTGTCCGGGGAAGAGGGTGCTTCTGACGGGGATTTACCAACGACCCCAGATTTCGGCGCTCCCGGTGCACCAGGGAATAAACCATAGGGAGCAGCCTCCTGAGTTGGAGAAGGTGCGTTAGGGGCTCCAGGGGCTCCAGGAAAAAATCCGTAGGGTACGGTTTTAGGCTTTTGGGGAGGAATAATGGCCGAATGGAGGTCATCGGGACTACCAGGAGCACCTTCGAAGAACCCGAAACCTTCCTCTACTGGCGCAGGAGCACCGGGTGCCCCCGGAAAAAAGCCAAACTCTTCGCCACCTGCCAGTAGATCGGCAAAATCTCGTGTTAATTCTTCCCCGTCTATGGACTCCAGTGGTGGAAGAGCAACAAAGAAACCATACCCCTGGCCCTCTTCCTCCAATAGGGAAAACTCTACGTCAGCGGGATCCACGTAGTAGGCCAGTTCCTCCCGTAAATTCTCTTCTGTTTCTTGGGTAGTGGCTTGGATCTCCCAACGACCACCGCCACTCTCACTGTCGGGACGGCTTACCACTTCCACTGTGCCCCGCTGCTCCCACTCCTCCAGAAGCGGTTGCAGGCCACGGGCACCCACTCCGCCATCGGGCAGGGTAAAAATTACCCGCAGTCGACGGGATAAACGATCATCTGCGTCAACCGCCGGCGCTGAATCCTCTGGGTAAGAGAAGCTGACGGCTACGTCCCCAGTAAATGGCGACCCCGCACTTTCTGTTAAGAAAGTCCCCAGGCGCTGAATGATATCGGCAGCTGCCCCTGGCGAAGTCGGCTGCCCTCCTCGATGGGCATCCAATTGACCCTGGAGGACGTCTCCGGCGGCGAGAAATGCATCCACCATGGCACTGGTGGGCATCATCTCTCCCTTCCGCAAACGGTCTAACACTGACTCCAGGACATGGGTCACTTCGGCCATATCACCAAAACCAAAAGTGCCACTCCCCCCCTTGATGGAGTGGGCGGCACGAAAGATGGCGTTTAAAGCGTCAGCGTTAGGATTATCCAAATCCAGCTCAATAACCAAGCGTTCCATTTCCGCCAAATGCTCGGCGGCTTCTTCAAAGAACGCGGCGTGAAAGGTACTCAGATCAACACTCATGGTCCGGGTCCGGAGTAGCGGGGGGGGCTAGCCGATGACCTTTTTAACCACTTCCAATAATTTCTGAGGATCAAACGGTTTTACCAACCAGCCAGTAGCACCCACAGCTCGTCCCTGACTTTTCATGGCTTCACTAGATTCTGTAGTAAGCATAAGGATTGGCACCGCTCGATATTGAGGAGTTGCTCGCAAGCTCTTGATAAGGGTCAACCCGTCCATGCCTGGCATGTTCTGGTCGGTGAGCACTAGATTTACGGCGTTAGCTCGGGCCTTATTTAAACCGTCGTTGCCGTCTACTGCCTCCACCACCTGATAACCGGCACCTTTGAGAGTAAAGGCGATCATCTGGCGGATGGAGCTAGAGTCATCCACCGCGAGAATTGTTTTTGCCATGTAGGTTCTCCTAGAAAAGCTCTACGTCCCCGGCCGCCATTTTTTGTTGGGACACGGTGAGGTGCTCGGTATTTTGGAGCAGCGTGCCCGCTTCCGCGATGGCTTCACGCAAACGCTCCACCCGTTCGTGGTAGCTGGCTGCCAAGCGCCCTCGCCCCTCGGCGTGGGTCGGCAGCTCGATGGATTGAATGCCCCCTAACAAGCTGATGAGAGCATTACTCCGTTTCTCCAAATGGCCGAGGAGCTGACTGGCCAGATCTTCAAACTGCAGTGCCGTCACTGCCGCATTGACGCTTACTCGTACGTCATTGCTGATCTGGGAAATACCAGCTACCCCTTCTTTCAGCTCGCTATTGAGCCTCTCTACCTCGGTCATCATAGTGGTAATCCGCGTCTTAGACTGGAGGGCGAAATTCATATCTTGGGATGCCAGCTCAGTACTAGCATTAGTCGCCCCCTCCAAAGCCCCCCTGACTTCCGCTACATGGGTACGGATTTGGCCACTGAATTGGGTGGAGTGAAGGGATAGTTTACGCACTTCGTCCGCCACCACCGCAAATCCCCGCCCCGCTGTGCCCGCTCGGGCTGCCTCAATAGCCGCGTTAAGAGCCAACAAGTTAGTCTGCTTAGCAATAGCCTCTACCCCATCTACGTCCGTCAAAATTGATGTCACAGTGCGATTCACATCATCCATGCGCTCGGCAATTTTCATACTGTACATGCTGATACGAACCACTGAATCCACATAATGACTGAGGGTATCACCGGTTTGGCGCACAAATTCACTAACATCAATGCGACTGCCGGTACTACCCGTATTCGCTGCCTGACTCTGGTCCAAAATGGGAATTACCAAATCTTGTTGGCGGCGGATCATAGACTCCATACCATTGAAACTTTGGGTCAACTTACACACAGCATCCTTCAATAAACTACGAACTTGTTCTAGTTCAACATTTAAAGACAGTAGTTGTCCCTGAAAATGCCCAGACATCTCGTCTAGTAATACATGAAATTCGTCAGTTAACCGATTTAGCTCCGCCAGCGCTTCATCGTGATGCCGTTGATTGAGAGCGCTACGACGCCGAGTTGCTCTCCAGAAAATCGCCCAGCCAAGGGTCAGAATGACCACCGTCAAAGCGTCGACATAAGTCGACCGGAACCCCAGGACAATGGCTAACGCACCGCCTCCGAGTACCAAACCGGTCAGTAGTTGTCTGTCATGCACGGGTTCTCCTCTCCCCACAGGGAACTCGGGGCTATTCGTAACTATTTAACTGAATATTACCCACGACGCCACAGGGTAACACCACCCGGTTTATCTTCCAGCAAGACTCCCCGCGCTTTAAGAGTCTGGCGGATATCGTCAGCAGCTGCATAATTTTTTGCCTGTCGAGCCGCCAAACGAGCGGCAATGGCAGCGGTGATCTCCGCTTCTGAAGGCCCTCCCTGGTAATCATTGCCCTGCAAGAAATTTTCTGGATTCGTTTGCAGTAGTCCTAAAATCCCCCCGAGCCGCTGCAGTTCCCCGGCAAGAAGACCTGCTTGAGAAGGGTTTTCCTCACGTAATCGATTAACTTCTCGAGCCAATTCGAATAATACCGCCAAGGCTTCCGGGGTATTAAAATCGTCGGCCATTGCCTGATGGAAACGTTGGGACCAATTATCGTCTACTTTTCCCTCGAAGGATTCTAGATCTCGCAATGCAGTATACAGGCGAGTCAGGGCTGACCGTGAAGCATCCAACGTCTGATCACTGTAATTCAGTGGACTACGGTAGTGGGAATTAACAATGAAGAAGCGTAGAACCTCTGGAGAATAGCGCTCCAGCACTTCCCTTACTGTAAAGAAATTTCCCAGGGATTTAGACATTTTTTCATCGTCTACCCGCACGAAACCGTTGTGCATCCATAGGTTAACAAAGGGTTCACCGGTTGCAGCTTCGCTCTGGGCAATTTCGTTCTCGTGATGGGGAAATTGGAGATCTGCTCCTCCGCCGTGAATATCAAAATGGTTGCCCAGGGCCTCCGTGGACATGGCAGAGCATTCAATGTGCCAACCCTGTCTCTTATACACATCTGACGCTGCCGACGATACTCCTTGTGT
>CAWUNB010000043.1:0-11328 GCA_963923745.1 uncultured Thiotrichales bacterium | reverse complement strand
ACCACAACGGACGGGGTGGACAACCGCCGACATCTGCCCATGCGCCCTCTGCTCCTCTTCGCTACGCAACCGGGCACAAGGTTCGCTCATCATCCTTGGTGAGCTTCGAATGTTGATGAAGGCTGTCTATCAATTAACATTTGAAAAATCAGAAAATCAAAAAACGAGAGGATTAAAAAGTGAATAAGACAATTGAGAAATCCGTAACTCCAGATGATGTTTGGAAAATATTACGTGAAGTCGCCGAAATGTCAAAAGAAACAGATAGACGATTTCAGGAAACAGAACGGCGGTTTCAGGAAACAGAACGGCGGTTTCAGGAAACAGATAAGCGATTAGAAAAAATGTTTCAAAAAACCGAAAAAATGATAGATCAAGTTGCAAAACAAATAGGTGATTTAGGTAACCGCTTAGGGCAATTTGTACAAGAAATGGTGCGTCCAGCCTTGGTTCGGTTATTCTGCCAACGGGGCATAGAAGTTCACGCAGTTCACTCAAATATCGTAGTCCAAAAAAATGAGCTATCGGCAGAAATTGATTTATTAGTTGTCAATAGTGGAGTAGTTATTGCGGTAGAGTGCAAAAGTAACTGCTCTATTGATGATGTAAACGATCATCTTAATCGGTTAGAAAAATTGAAAGCATTACTACCAGAATATCAATCGCGTCAGTTAATAGGAGCAATTGCCGCGATGGTTATGCCTGATTCCGTTGCTCGGTATGCCTATAAGCGTGGACTCTACGTTTTGGCTCAAAGTGGTGATGCGGTATTAATTTTGAATGATGATAAATTTACTCCAAGGATGTGGTAAAGCTACTCAGTATCCCTAGTTAATCACACAGGGAACGGTTTTACGATCCTGAGTATACTTGGGAACCATCGACCACCACACCACTGTAATTTCTGTGAACGTACCCGCTGGATTGTTTGATTCAGGGTGGCTTTGGCTCACCCATCTGCTCTACGGAGCTTTGCTGCTTTACACCATCCGTTGTGCTCCTTGGTGGCACTTGCGGGACAATGAGTCTAGCCATGTTTGGCTCGGGAGTTGTGTCGCGTTGATGCTGTTATGGCAGATCAAGGCCGGTGTTTTCCCTGGACTTCACTTGCACCTATTGGGTACCACCCTACTTACCCTGATGTTTGGTTGGCCGTTTGCCTTCCTGGCGGTAACAGTAGTAATACTGGCTTTGACCTGGAACGGTACGCTGGATTTAGAAACCCTGTCCCTCAATGCTCTAATGATGGGAGCACTACCAGTAAGCGTAAGCCACCAAATTTACCGACGAGTGGATCGTCTGTTACCCAACCACTATTTCATCTACATCCTAGGGATGGCCTTCTTCGGAGCGATGCTAACCATGGCGGCTGTTGGCATTGTGGCAACTTTGGTGCTATCTCTCAGTGACCGCTATACCTTAGTCTATTTGCTTCAAAACTACCTACCCTGTTACCTGCTAATGATTTTCCCTGAAGGCTTTATGACAGGGATGCTTATGTCGGCACTGGTGGTCTATCGCCCAGAATGGGTAGCGACTTTTGATGATGAGCGTTATTTACGGGATAAGTAATTGGGTATCAGTAGTGCAGCAGCGACTTGACGTCCTTCCGATGCCAATACCCCGTAGGTTCGGCAAGCCGCACCGGTGTCCATCACTTCCACTCCAATCCCCCGTTCCTCTAAGGGTCTAACTAATTCCCGTCGAGGAAACTGCAGCTTTTCTCCTGTTCCCAACAGCAATACCGTTATCGGGTGACGAGCCAGTAGGGCAAAGTGTTCTGCTGCTAATTCGGTAAAAGTTTGAGGAGGCCAGTCTCGTACCAACAATGTCGGCATAATTACTAAACTGCTCGTGAAAACTTCTTGATTAACAACTATCTGGCCGGGTGCATAGCTGGCAACGACATAGTGGGAGGCGGTGGATTCGAGGCTGAGTTTCATGGGCCAGGTTCACTCAGGCGTCACCATTGGCATGTACTGACTCAACCGTACCAAGGGTTGCCCCAATCGCCAGCCATAGATGGCGGTATTAGTTAAAACGTTGCGGGCATAGCGGCGAGTTTCATCAAAGGGAATTAATTCCACCCAAACATCGGCTGCTTGGGCAGTATCTGGTCGCCATTGTTTAACCCGCCCTGGTCCGGCGTTATAGGCCGCCGCCGCCAAGGCTAAACTGCCGCCATAGCGATTCATTTGCTGACTTAGGTATTTACTGCCCAGTTGCAGATTACGATCAGGTTGCAACAGTTCTCCCGAACCTTTCAAGGCAATCTTAAGGCTCTTAGCCACTTGTGCCCCGGTCTGGGGCATGAGCTGCATCAGCCCTAGTGCCCCCACCGACGATTTCGCATCGGCCATAAAAATACTTTCCTGGCGAACGATGCCGTATACCACGGCAGCAGGTAACCCTGCTTCAGTGGCTCGGGCGGTTAGCTGATTGCGATAATCTAGCGGAAAACGCAGTGTTAAATCATCTTCCTCGGTGGTTCGCCCCAACGTAGTAATAACCCGATCGGACCAACTTAACCGGGAAGCAAGACGCGCTGCAGCCAGCAAATCAGCTTCCCCGCATCCAGCAATTCCAGCAATCCACTCCCGTCGACCATCAGCCGGGTAACTGGTTAAAAACAGCTCTCTGGCTCGGATCAAAGCCGGTCGCTGTTCCAATGCGGCCAGACGAGCATCATCTCCGGCCAAGGGACGGTGGTTAAAAGCGTAGGATTGCCCCAGGTGATCTGCTGCCAAAAAGCCGTGGTAACCCCGGTGTCCGGCCAACTCCTGATAGAGGGGACGGGCTAGTTCACTGTGCCCCGTTTGCTCTTGAGCCCGAGCTTCCCAATAACGCCACCGATCAGCCCCCCGTTCCCAGGGTTGGAGGGCCTGGATTTGTCGTAATACCTCGTCCCAATCTCCTGCTCCGAGGGCAATTCGCACTCGAGCTCGGCGAACTTCACCATCGCTCCTGGTCAGCCCCATTAACCAAGCTAACGCTTGGGGGTGGTTATCCCGGGCGGCACGCAAAGCCAGAGTTCGTTCAGTATCGGCCCGCTGGGCTGGAGTAAAGCTATAGCGGATTTTTAAGCTTTGCCATTGTTGCCAGGCTTCTGTTAAATCCTCCCGCCCCAGTCGTTTGATCCCGTAGCACAGCAAAGCTCGTAATCGGGGAGAATCAACGCCATTAGTGGCTTCCCGCAATCCTTCTCGCGGATTATTGTGGATACGTGCCCACAGCTTTACCAATGCTCGCTCGGGGGAGGGGAGGGGAGTTGCCAATGACTCTGCCGTACCTACATTGCCACTCTCTAGTAGGCGTTCGATTCGCTGCCAGCGCTCCTCAGTAGATATTCCCCCCCTAGCTTCCCAGCGGTCAAAAGCCCCTTCGCAGGCCGGATTGGGTTTGTCTTCTTGCCATAGCGCCCGCAATTCCCGTTCTAGATCTACCGCCAGCGAACCCTCTCCAGCCTGGGCCAGGCGGGCTTCAACACGGAAACAGCGAGCTTCCCCTCCGTCACCCTCTCGCCAAGCAGCCAACAGGGTAGACCAGTGTTGCTGTTCCCCCAATCGTTTTAGCCAGCGTCCCCGCAATAGCGTAGCGCCCGCTAATTCACCATAACGCGCTAAGAATGTCTCTATTTCTTGGTCTGATGCCCCTTCAAAGCGATCTGCTAAATCGTCCAGTATCAAATAACCATAAAGGGGATAATTACGCAGCCCGTCCCGTAAGCGTTGATAAGTAGCGACATCACCCCGCTCTCGAGCTTCCCGGGCGCTACGAAAATCCCGTCGTTGCTGTTCCCAATTCGGCGAAACGGGATCCACCCCAACAGAAAATCCGCTGGTGGTAATGAAAAACCCCAGGAGAAAAAGAAAAAAATAACCTAACGGGAAGCGCATGATGGTGTCTGAAGTTAGTTATCTTCCAAGCGACCGAGGAGATCGACCAATCGGGTAGATAGACGGAGCACGGCGGTGTAATCCCGTTCAGCGTCCTCCTTCTCTCCCTTTTCCTGCAACCGCACTACCTTACCCATAGTGGCATGCATTTCGCTGTGGAGTTTTTCTAATTCCTGCATTTCTGGCAAATGGTGGAATTGCGCTAGTCCCCCTCCATAAAGCCATCGACCAAATTGACAATCTCGGGGAGAAATAACCTCCCGAATTTGAAGTTTGGTTTGACCGTCTAAAAACGCTCGCAGTTTGCCTCGCCAAGCGATATGGGCGGTACGAGCTTTACTGAATTCACTATTACCATTGTTAGCCTGATTGCCATCCTTAGGTAGGAGAAAGGCTGAGACCGCATTAAGCAATTGATAAGCTTGTTCTTTAAGAGATTCAGCGGCAGCGGTAGCTTCTTCCACTAAAGCAGCATTGCGTTGAGTGGAATCATCCATACGTTCCATGACTAACCCAATTTGGTGAATACCTTCTCCCTGTTCTCGGGTTGCCGTGGCGATACTAGCCATCAATTGGGTAACTTTTCCTACTTCTTGGACAATTTCATCCATGGTGCGCCCCGCTTCAGCAACTTGGGTTTCACCGGTGCGTACTCGTTCAGCTGCGGCAGCAATCAGGGCTTTGATTTCTTTAGCCGCCGTGGCTGCTCGTCCCGCCAGGTTGCGTACCTCCGCAGCCACCACCGAAAATCCCCGTCCTTGCTCACCTGCCCGGGCTGCTTCCACAGCAGCGTTGAGAGCAAGGATATTGGTTTGAAAAGCAATGCTGTCGATAACGGCGGTGATGTCGGTAATGCGGTGAGAACTTTCAGTAATGGCAGCCATGGTATCCACCACGCTGACCATAATAGTTTGTCCGCGAGCGGCCACACTGCGGGCTCCCTGAGCCGATTGGTCCGCTCTAGTGGCATTGCTGGCAGTTTGTTGTACCGCACTAGATAATTCTTCCATGGTAGCGGCGGTCTGTTCCAGGGAGGCCGCTTGTTGCTCCGTACGGCGAGATAGGTCGGCATTACCCGCTGCAATCTCCCCAGCAGCAGTGGTCACTGTGGCAGAGGCTTTTTGAATCTGGGATATCAATGCAACCAAGGTAGCCATCGTACCGTTGGCACTATCCCGCATTTCGGCAAAAACACCACCGTAATCATTATTAATAGCTGTAGTCAGATCGCCAGACGCTACTCGGGCCAGGGCTGCTCCGGTGTCCTTGGCGACTCCCTCAACCGTATCTAATAGGCAGTTAATACCTTCCCCTAGCCCTCGGAAGAGACTCTGTTTATCCGACAGATCCAACCGTCCCGATAAGTCACCCCGTTGAGCCGTTGCAACGAGCTGCTCTACCTGTCGTTGTACCCGTCGAGAAGCGGTGACGTCATTTAGCTCGACCACCGTCCCCTGGCGCCGCTGTTGGCTGTCTAGTACTGGGTTGATGGTCAGATCAAATTCCAAATCCCCTAAAACTAAAGAGGTATGCCAACTTTCTGTCAGAGCGGCTAATCGCTGCTCGGAGGGTGGAGTTTGGCCGAAGAATATTCGCAAGGAGGTACCCATGGGCTTATCTGAGTCGAAGCCAGGTAAACTGCCGCTGGCAACAGCTTGTTCCACTAAGCGGCGAGCTGCTGGATTCCAATAGATCAGATTATTTTCTCGATTAGTGATAAGAACACCGGTGGAGACATTGTCTAGGGCAGTGCGAATACGCAACCCTTCTTCTGCCTGGTGACGAGAGTTATTGAGGTCATAGTCCAACTTGATCTGCATGGCTTTTAGCCCTTGCATGACTCGCCCAACTTCATCTCGCCGCTGGGTGTCCACCGTATTGTGGTAGTGCCCTTCAGCAATTAAATCAAAGACTTCTGTTGCTTGGCGCAGTGGCCGAGTAATAGAGCGAGCGATAGGCCAGGCCAGCAATAACACCAAACCCAAGGTTGTTAAGCCAACGCCTAGAAGGGTATTGCGAGTAACCGCATAGGCAGTGGCTTGGGCAGTGCGATCCCGGGCCAACATCAGCACCCCAATGGCTTGCCCGGAGTAATCACGAACCGGTCCCAAGTAAACTGCTAAGGGTTTTTCGCTTAACCAAGCCCGCCGTTGTTGGGAATGACCAGCCAAAGCTTCTTCCATCTCTCGCTTGGTTAATTCCAGGGGACTCGCTAGGGTCGTGGCTAGCACTTTGAATTGAGTTCCTTCTGCCAGGTACACCCCCAAATCCACTCCCCGTTCTGCTTTCCAGCGATCCAAAAAAGGCTGACCAAAAGACATTCCCAATTCCACCGCGCCCAAATGTTGTGCCCCTTGGAACAAGGGCATCACACCTCGAATACCAGCACCAGCTACCCCAATTTCCAAGCCCTTTTGGGGGGTGCGAGTCGTATTGGCAATAACGATGGTGCGGCGAATAGCCGATAAATCATCCCCAAATTTTTCTGGCTGATGCAGTCGTAAAAAAGAAGTAGCAGGCGGTGTGTGAAACTGAAATTGGGCAACTCCGAAATCTTTTTTCAGTACATCAAAGGCAGGACGTAACCAAGCAAGTAACCCCTGGCGATCTTGATTTGCCAGCGCTTCTTGGGCCTGGGGTAGTTGGGCGGTATAGGCGGCTAATGCTTGAGCTAAACGCTCTTCGGCATGAACACGGGCTAGTACATCAGTGTATAGCCCTTGAAGCTCCCGGTTCTCTGCTTCTTGGGCCTGTTGATCCAGCGATCCCAAAGCAAATCCGGTAAGGGCCAACAGGGCTAGAGAAAAGAGCCCCATAAACCCCAAACCTATTCGGACTCCCACCGGCATCCCAAGCCATTTGTTTCGCAGCCATCCCTTAAGCCCTTTTTTTCCCTTTTGCTTACGCAATACCTGATAGTGCTGGAGGGCGGAGTTAATCTGATCGGAGGATGGATGGCGCCGTACCGACATATATCCCACTACCTGTCCAGCTTCCCTAATGGGGGTAACATGGGCTTCGGTCCAGAAATAATCGCCGTTGCGGCAGCGATTTTTAATGACCCCGCTCCAAGGACGACCTGTACTCAAGTGTTCCCACATTTCTTTAAAAACCGCCTTGGGAACGTCGGGATGGCGGACAACATTGTGGGAGGAGCCAATGAGTTCACGGTGAGAGAACCCGCTGATCTCCACGAAATCGGCGCTGGCGGAGGTGATATTGCCGCTGAGATCGGTGCAGGAGACGATCTGCATGCCTTCTTCGATCCGCCGCTCATGGTCGGTAACAGGGAGATTTTCGCGCATAGCCTAATCTGTTCTAGGGGACAAGGGAGGAAGGGTTATTATGTCCCGTTGGCGATATACCACTCTACCGGAATATCCCCAGGTGCTAAGGGGGAAACATTCATCTCTTCGCAACTACCCAAGGGATCAAATAAGGCTAACCGCACTTGATCATCCTGACGCCCTTGGGAAAAACGGGCTGCCAGGCGAGCGACCAGTACGCGCTCCTCCGGCGTGAGGGATGGCGCATCCACTAGCACCAGGGGACCAGGATGGCTGAGGGGACGTAAATGGAAGAACTGCTTACGATAGCCTTCCAGAAAATTATTCTCTCCCTCTTCTCGCCCCACAATGAGCTTGATGTGGGGGAGGGGACGGAGGTGACGACCCACTTTCAGCAACAAAATGTCGTCCAAATCATAATCTCGCCGCCCACGATGCTGCCACAAATCCGCCAGTTTAGCGGAGTAGTTGGCGTCGGTCAGAAAACAGCATCCTCCCGCTGGTTGGGCATAGTCCTTCAGGCCGTAATGGGCCGCTAAGGCCATTTGAGGTTTACGGGAGCGTCCATTGAAACCGTGAAGCCGAGAACGATCGACCCATCCTTCTCGCTCTGGCAGGGTTATTGGTAAATTGCGGGCACACAAAGGGCGCAATAGCCGATCCCCTGCTCCCGATTCCCTCGCAATAACCGGCAACATGTTTTTGCGCTGGGACATAGGACGCTGGCCGATTACTTCACCGGTGATAATGAAATCGAAGCCCTGTTGCTCCATCCAAGCTACGGCGTGTTTCACCATAAATCCCTTGCAATCTAGACAAGGGTTGAGGTTAGCCCCATAGCCGTGCTTCGGGTGGAGTACGATTTCTTTGTAAGGTTCGGCTACATCGAGAAAATGCAGGGGAATACCTAATTGCTCTGCCGCCCATAGAGCGTTGTTGCGCTTGGGACGTTTAGCATCTTGGCGACGAATAGCATGGGTATGACCTTCTACGCAAAAACCCGTGTAGAAATTAATGGCCTCCACCTGAATGCCCTGGTCCAGAATGACCCGAGCTGCTAGCAAGGAATCCAATCCACCAGACAACAGGGCAACGGCTTTACGCACGGGGTCTACCATGAGGCAAAGCCTTTAGTGTAAGCGACCATGGCATTGCTTGTATTTTTTGCCGGAACCACAAGGACAGGGATCGTTGCGACCAACTTTGGCTTCTTGGCGCACAAAGGGAGCATGGGCCACTGCCGTCATGGGGGTTAGCTCATCGGGTGAAGGCGCTGGTCGCTCCTCAGTATTGTCTTCTAGTGGTTCAGCTTGAGCATGTTGGAATTGCAGCGGGACAGTAGCGCGACGTTGTGCTTCCACTGCGGCAACATCTTCTTCGGCGCGGACTTGAATCCGGGATAGAATACCGATGACATCATTCTTAAAACGCTCCAGCATTTGCTGAAACATTTCAAAAGCTTCTCGCTTATATTCTTGTTTCGGGTTTTTCTGAGCATAGCCCCGCAGATGAATACCTTGGCGTAGATAATCCATAGCAGCCAAGTGATCTTTCCAGAGCGCATCTAATACTTGCAACATAACTGCTTTTTCAAAATGACGGATAACAGCGGATCCAGCCAAATTTTCTTTTGCAAGGTAAGCTTCTTCGATTTCCTGAATGATTCGCTTCCGAAGGCCACTTTCTTCTAAATGCTTGTCTGTGTCCAACCAAGCCTTTAGAGGTAACACCATACCAAAATCTCGTTCTAACGCACTGGCCAGAGCAGCGATATCCCACTGCTCTTCTAAGCTTTCCCGGGGAATGTATTGATCTACTAACGTATGAATAGCATCTTCTCGAATAGCACGAACTGCACTAGATAGATCTTCAGTGGCCATTAATTCATTGCGTTGTTCATAAATGACCTTGCGCTGGTCATTGGCAACATCATCGTATTCCAGTAATTGTTTACGAATATCAAAATTACGAGCTTCTACTTTGCGTTGGGCATTCTCGATGGCCTTACTAACCCAAGGATGCTCAATAGCTTCTCCTGGCTGCATACCCAATTTCTGCATGACTCCACTTAACCGGTCAGAGGCAAAAATTCGCATCAAGCTATCTTCCAGCGATAGGTAAAACCGGCTAGATCCTGGATCTCCCTGGCGACCAGAACGACCCCGCAATTGATTATCTACCCGGCGAGACTCATGGCGTTCAGTACCGATGATATGTAAGCCACCAGAACGAAGTACCGCGTCGTGGCGTTCTTGCCAAGCTTTCTTAACAGTTTCTATTTGTTCTGCCGTTGGATTTTCTAAATCGGCTAATTCGGCCTTCCAATTTCCCCCTAGTACAATATCCGTACCCCGACCTGCCATATTAGTAGCAATAGTCACTGTGGCAGGGCGACCCGCCTGCGCAACAATATGAGCTTCCTGCTCATGGTATTTGGCATTTAATACTTGATGATCAATATGTTCTCGTTTTAATAGATTTGATAGATATTCCGATGTTTCAATAGAGGTCGTTCCCACCAATACTGGTTGCTGGCGAGTTCGGCAATCTTTAATATCCGTGATGATAGCGTCGAATTTCTCTTTAGTTGTTAGATAAACCAAATCCCCCATATCATTACGAATCATAGGACGGTGGGTGGGAATAACTACGACTTCCAATCCGTAGATCTGCTGGAACTCATAAGCCTCGGTGTCTGCTGTACCGGTCATACCAGCCAATTTCTTATAGAGCCGGAAATAATTCTGGAAAGTAATAGAAGCCAGGGTTTGGTTTTCCGCTTGAATAGCCACCCCTTCTTTAGCTTCTACTGCTTGATGTAACCCCTCCGACCAGCGGCGACCGGGCATGGTACGTCCAGTAAATTCGTCAACAATCACTACTTGACCATTTTGCACTACGTATTCCACATCTCGCCGAAATAGCACATGAGCGCGAAGTGCCGCGTAGAGATGATGCATTAGCGCAATATGGGCTGCATCGTATAGGCTTTCCCCCTCCCGCAGAATGCCAGCCTGAGATAGCATGGCCTCTACTTGCTCATGTCCCGCTTCCGTCAATAGCACCTGACGGCTTTTCTCATCCACGCTGTAATCCCCTGGCCCATCTTCTTCTTGTTGCTTAGTCAGGCGGGGAACGAGGGTATTCATTCGCTGATATAGCTCGGAGCTTTCGTCCGATGGGCCTGAAATAATCAGCGGAGTGCGGGCTTCGTCGATAAGGATAGAATCCACTTCGTCAACGATGGCATAGTGGAGGGGACGCTGCATTTTGTCCCCCATGGCAAAAGCCATGTTATCTCGTAGATAATCAAAGCCAAATTCGTTGTTAGTGCCGTAAGTAATATCGGCAACGTAGGCCGCCCGTTTCTCAGCAGGATCCTGTTGAGTCAGAATGACGCCTACCGTCATGCCGAGAAACTGGTAAATCTGTCCCATCCAAGCGGCGTCTCGGCGAGCTAGATAATCATTGACCGTTACTACATGGACACCTTTACCCGGCAGTGCGTTGAGATAGACCGCCAAGGTTGCTACTAGGGTTTTGCCTTCGCCAGTCCGCATTTCAGCGATACGCCCCTCATGAAGCACCATACCGCCGATCAACTGGACGTCGAAGTGACGCATATCTAGCACCCTGCGGGCAGCTTCCCGTACCACAGCGAAAGCTTCTGGCATTAGATCGTCTAAGGGAGTTCCTTGAGCTAATCGGCTGCGAAATTCCTCGGTTTTTCCTGATAACTGGCTATCGGAGAGGGCCTGCATGGCCGACTCCAATCCGTTAATTCGCTGCACCACTTTGCCCATCCGGCGCAGGGTGCGATCGTTGCGACTACCGAAGATCTTACGTAGCAGACTGGTTACCATGACGAGATTCCAAGTGTTGAAGCCAACAGGGCCGGCTATAATAACCCGCTTTTGCCATCCCAAGCTTATGCAGCGACTACTAACTACTCCCTCCGCTGACTTAATGCCGCTACTAGCCCGCAGCCAAGAGCTTATTCGGCTAGGGCGAGCTGTGAGGGTATTGCTACCGGAAGGAGTAGCTGACCACTGCCGGGTAGCGAATGTCCGGGGGGAAACGCTGGTACTTTTAGTGGATTCCCCGGTTTGGGCGACACGACTACGGCTGTCTCTTATACACATCTG
>CAWUNB010000042.1:0-11377 GCA_963923745.1 uncultured Thiotrichales bacterium | reverse complement strand
CGAGTGTTAGCCGGATCCCTAGTAGGTATTGCTTTTTATCTATTCAATAGCAGTTTTCACTACCTAGGCCAGGTCTACAACCTGGATCCCTTGTTTAGTGCGGCTTTTCCTACCGCCACCTTCTTAGTTATTACGCTGTTATGGCTGCGGCGAGTGGGGTAGCCCCTCTGAAATTTTTCCAAATCGCCGGAGACCTGTCATGTTGCTCTCCCCTCCTCCTCTTCTCCAACAACTTCGGGAATTAATTGCCCTTCCTTCCATCAGTAGCGTTAGCCCTGACTACGACCAGGGCAATTTAGCGGTGGTGGAACGTTTGGGAGAGTGGTTGGAAGGTATGGGTTTTAAGACTGAGTTACTGCCCTTACCAAACCAGCCAGGCAAAGCTAACCTCATTGCAACTCTAGGCCAGGGACCAGGCGGGCTAATTCTGGCAGGTCATACCGACACCGTACCTTGCGATCCTCACCTATGGCGACAGGATCCATTTCGTCTTCATGAGGCGGATGGCCGGTTATATGGGTTGGGAACTTGTGACATGAAGGGTTTCTTTCCCCTAGTCATGGAAGCTGCCCAAGGTTTACGGGGAGCGGATCTACGAGAGCCCCTGATTATCCTGGCTACTGCTGATGAGGAAAGCAGCATGGGAGGGGCCAAAGCTTTAGTAGCAGCAGGGCGACCCCGAGCCCGTTATGCTGTCATTGGCGAGCCAACTAACCTGCGACCCGTGCGGATGCACAAGGGGGTGATGATGGCAGGCATTCGCCTAGTAGGTCGATCGGGCCATTCCAGTGATCCTTCCCTAGGAGTGAGTGCTCTGGAGGGAATGTACCAAGTCATGGGAGAGCTATTAGCGTTTCGCCAAGAATTACAAGCGCACTACCGTAATGACGCCTTTCGGGTACCGGTACCTACCCTTAATTTAGGGCGCATCCACGGCGGTGATAACCCCAACCGTATTTGCGGCGCTTGTGAGCTACATATCGATCTTCGACCACTGCCGGGCATGGACTTGGAAGATCTACACCATACTTTGCAAACTCGTTTGGCTGATCGTCTCGCTGGTAGCGCGTTGGAACTCACGGTGAGCCCACTGTCTTCCGGTACACCGGCTTTGGAAACCCCTGCCCATTCGCCTCTGGTGCGGGCAGCAGAAAGATTCAGTGGTGTTGCCGCTGAAACAGTAGCCTTCGGTACCGAGGGTCCTTACTTCCGTGAATTAGGGGCAGATACCCTTATTTTTGGCCCAGGTGACATTGCTCAGGCCCATCAGCCCAACGAATACCTGGCGTTAGACCGTATTCAACCAACGGTGACGATAGTTAAACAGCTTATCCGGCAGTTTTGCTGCTGATCTCTCTATGGCTAAAATCCAAGGCTGGCGGATAATGCCGCCCCTATGACCTATTTGGGTCAACCCTTCTTAGGACTTGTCATGCTAAGTGAATCGCTAAAAAGTCGCGTTAGCGACCCCTATGTCGTGCGCCGAGCCGGCTATATGTTGCTGTTCATCATTTTATTTGGTGCCGCCGTGGAGGGATTGTTGGCGGCAGTAATATTGGTGCAGTTCATCCATTTGTTATTGACGGGCAAACGGAATCGGCCTTTGCTGTGGCTGGGGCGATTATTATCGGAGTACACCTATGGGGTGCTGCGTTATCTGACTTTTGCCAGTGAAGATAAGCCCTTTCCTTTTGGGGAATGGCCCACTGTTCCTGAAAGTAGCAGCACTTCACCGGTTCCCCAAGATACTCCACCGGGGGAACGGCAGTAGGCCGAACGGTCCGCTACCCCAACCCCCTTTTTTGCTAAACACAACATTCACGAGTCTCATCCCATGGCCGTTGGTCTCTCCGATCTTCCCCCACTGCACTCCATTGCTGGGGTAACTCTAGGTACCGCTGAAGCCGCCATCAAACGGCCCGGCCGGCAAGATTTACTGACTGTGGTCCTCGCCCCCGGTAGTAGTTGTAGTGGAGTATTTACCCGTAATGCGTTTTGCGCCGCACCAGTCATCGTTGCCCGGGAACACTTGGCCAGTAACGCTCCTCGGCTATGGTTGGTCAACAGTGGCAATGCTAATGCCGGTACCGGAGTAGGAGGCTTAGCGGATGCTCGGCGCACTTGTGCCGCTGGAGCCGAGTTACTGGGTTGCCGTCCCGAGGAAGTATTACCGTTCTCCACGGGTGTTATTGGTCAGCCCTTACCGGTGGATCGGCTACTGGCTGCCTTACCCCTCGCCTTGGCAGAGCGCAAGGAGACGGGATGGGAGGGAGCCGCTCGGGCCATTATGACTACCGATACGGTTCCCAAGGGTGCTTCCCAACGGGTTGCTGTCGGTGAGCAGGTGCTCACTGTGACTGGCATTGCCAAAGGTGCCGGGATGATTCGACCCGACATGGCTACCATGTTAGCTTTTATTGCCACCGATGCAGCTGTTCCCGCGCCGTTGTTACAGCGTTGCTTGAACCAGGCCGTGGCCAGCTCTTTCAACCGCATTACTGTTGATGGGGATACCTCCACCAACGATGCCTGTGTCTTAGCAGCTACCGGTCAAGGGGAGGTTGTAGTCACTGCCCCCACTGGACCCGCTTGGGAAGCCTTAACCGAAGCAGTTACGACGGTTTGTTCTACTTTGGCCCAGGCCATTATTCGGGACGGCGAAGGAGCTACTCGCTTTATCACAGTGGCAGTGGAGGGAGGAGCAACAGTGGATGAATGTCTCGCCGTTGCCTATACCATCGCCCATTCACCATTGGTGAAGACAGCCCTATTTGCTGGCGATCCTAACTGGGGACGACTATTGGCTGCAGTAGGGCGAGCCGGTTTAGCAGAGTTAGATTTACGGGGGGTTGATATCTATCTGGACCAAGTGGCCATCGTTCGGGGAGGAGAGCCGGATCCTGATTACCGGGAAGAACGGGGGGCAGCAGTACTAGCCCAAGAGGAGTACACCATTCGAGTCGCATTAGGGCGAGGAAATGCCGTCGATCAAGTATGGACTTGCGACCTATCCTACGACTACGTCCGCATCAATGCGGAATACCGCACCTAAAAGCCAACCCCCCATCGGTAAAGCTATTCGGTAAAGCTATGATGGTTTTACCCGGGGGAGCGATGACCGAAGTCTAACCATTTTAAAATGATTTCTAGCATGTGCTCCAAAACAGCTAACTTGGGGATAATGGCAGTTATTCCTGCTTGCTGGCAAATTCCCTCATCGTCAACACTGGAAGCCAGTGCCAAAATGGGCGTACCAGTCTGTTGAGGTGAGTTGCGAATGGCTTCTGCTATTTTGATGGCACTATCATCCGGCATCTCTAAATCAACCAAAATAAGATCAAAAGACCGTTGTTCTGCTTCCTGTACAGCGTCGTCACTGCTCTTGACATTAAATATCTCTAATCCAGCATCCCTCAAGAGTTCAGTAATAAGCATCCCATAAAATGGATCATCTTCGATAACTAGTATAGCTGCTTCAGTATGTCTTTCTCGAAGAGAAGATGGAATATCTTTATTAGGAACTATTAGAGAATCGTCTAGCGTAACTGGAATTGACAGACTAAAGGTACTCCCCACTCCAAGAATACTATTAACAGTAAGTTCACCACCCATTATTTCGGTTAACCGCTTACTCAAAGTTAAACCAATACCGCTCCCTTCATATTGACGAGTGCGAGAGCTATCAATTTGGTAAAATGGATCAAAAATCTGCCGTAAATCTTGCTGAGCAATACCTGTTCCTTGATCAATTACTTCCCCATGAAGCCAGTAACTTTTATCAGGATAGCACTTAAGCTGACATTTAATATTAATACTTCCTACAGAGGTAAACTTAATAGCATTATCCACTAATTGATTAAAGATTTGTCCAATGCGGAGAAAATCCCCCACCAAGCGACGATCGTCATCAATTAGATTGAATTGTATATCTAGCCCCTTGGCTTTGGCAATCAGTTCATATTTAGCTTGAAGAGGATTAATCAATTCAAAAAGCCGAAATGGCAGCGGTTCCAGTGTTAGCCGATTAGATTCAGCAGCAGCTAGATCAACCAATCCAGTTAAGGTAGTTAATAATTGTCTGGCTGATTGTTCCACACTAATTAAATAATTTTGAACTTTCTCATCAGTAATACGTCTTCTAGCCAAACCCACCATTCCAAGAATGCCTGTCATTGGTGTACGAAATTCCTGATTAATATTACTCAAAATAGCCGACTTAAGGCGATCTGCTGCTTCGGCAGCTTCTTTAGCAATAGATAGACTCAAAGTTCGCTCTTTAACTTGTACTTCGAGTTGATCGCGGTGACGCTGAATTTCTCTACGTAAGCGATGTTTCTCAAGATGATGAGCTACTCGTGCTTTTAGTACTTCTTGGTTAATCGGTTTATGAATAAAATCATCTGCCCCTGATGTCAATGCTAATGTTTCAGTAGCGGTATCATTACAGGCAGTAACAAAAAGGACGGGTAGATCTCGAGTTGCTACTTTTGATTTTAGGTAATTCAATACTGCAATACCATCCATTCCCGGCATAACCATATCAAGTAAAATCAATTCAGGTGGTGTTTTTTGGACTAATTCAATACCTTGAAAACCAGAGGTTGCAAAGTAGATTCGATAAAAATCTTTCAGTACTTTGTTCATTACCATTAAACTAGCGGGGTCATCATCGATTAGTAGCAACCGAGGAGATAGGGTCAATTCTTGATTAACCGGCTGAGTTGTCATATCGTATCCCCAGCAGTGAGGGGCTTCAGTTTGGTCAGAGCCACTGCAAAGTCCAACGAGTGAACGGCTTGTTCAACAATCTGGTAAGTTTCAACAGAGAGTTTGTTACGTAAAGTAGGTGCCAGCATTTGAAAATTTTCCAATGCCCCTAGCTCCTGATCTGTCAATTGAACTAGTAATGTTTCAAGTAATTCGATGTCGAGAGGGAAATTATTGCTAGCAACAACCGATACCCTGTTGTCTTGATCCATTCGCCAATGGGAAAGAGATGCTAAAAAATTCCCAAGTCGTTGAGTAAAATTATCCCACACCTCTTGTGTTAGCTGTTCCTTAAGTACTAATTGTTCTAAGTTAGCTGCTTCTTGCCCAATTTCTATTGCACCAATATTGCTAGCTTGTCCCCGAAAACGATGTAGCTGAGGTGCTATATTGAGAAAATTAGTTTGTGTTTGGTTAATTAACATTGTCGATTCACTGATAAAACGATCTAACAGATTAAGAAAGAGAGGAAAGTCATTGATTAAACGTGCTTGGACCGGGGCTAATGTTAACCCAGGAATGGCTGACCACATTTTTTCTGTGATTTGATTAACTTGCGGGAAAATAGGTAAAGATTTATTTCTGTATTCTTCTATATGACGCCGAACAATACGAATCAATATTATCGGATCAATGGGTTTAGTTATAAAATCATTCATTCCTGCTGCCAGAGCTCGTTCTCGCTCACTAGCCATAGTACCAGCCGTCAAAGCAATAATAGGAATTTTTTCTCCAAAAGGTAACTGACGTAACTTTTGCGTCGTTTCATAACCGTCCATTTCTGGCATTTGAATATCCATAAGAACGACATCAATTTCTTTACCGCTTTCATGAAATTCTCTTAAAGCCTCTGAGCCAGATTGACACAGTACAGGATGAGCTCCCTCGTAGGATAATAATCGCTGACAAACATCTAAATTCATTCGACTATCATCGACTACCAGCACTTTCATGTCAGGAAGTCTACAACTAAATGGGATCTCAGCCATAGAATGGAGACGATCCTCTCCATCAAGAGGATAGGTAGGTGCTGTTGTTATAACTAAGGGTAATTCAAACCAGAACTGGCTTCCTTGTTTTACTACGCTTTCTACACCCGTTCGTCCGCCCATTCGTTCAGCTAATTGACGTACTAAAGATAAACCTAATCCAGTGCCACCGTGTAATCGAGTAGTAGACGCATCCGCTTGGGTGAAAGGATTAAATAAAGTGGGCAGCACTTTAGCAGCAATACCTATCCCCGTATCCCTTACGGTAAAACGTAAAGTAAGTTGTTGTTCTTTGCGTGCTATCTCCTGTAACGAAACACTAATCTCTCCTGAATCGGTAAACTTAACTGCGTTACCGATTAAATTAATAAGCATTTGATGGATTTTTACTGGATCACCTAACAGATAATTTGGTAGCTCTAGAAAATTTTCTGGCAGGATAAAAAAGAGTCCCTTAGCAAGAATATCAGGGCGAAATAATCTATCAATACTCCTAAATAAACCAGGTAAGTCAAAACAAACTTCTTCGAAAACTACTTCACCAGCTTCAATTTTAGCCAAATCGAGAATATCATTAATTTGTGCTAATAAAGTACGGCTTGCCGTTTCAACAGTTGCTAATTGTTCTCGCTGATCTTTATCCAACTTAGTTAATCCCAACATATAAGTCATGCCAACAATAGCATTTAGAGGTGTACGAATTTCGTGACTCATGGTAGCTAAAAAACGACTTTTGGCAATATTAGCTGTTTCAGCTGCTTGTTTAGCTTCAGTACGCTCTGCTAATAGATTTGTAAGATTCTGATTAAGTTCTTGTAATTGCAAATTACGCTCTTCAAGCTCCGCCGTTTGCACTTCTACTAATTGTTGCAAATGTTGACGATGCTTTGTTAACTCACTTTCTGTTCGCTTGCGATCGGAAATATCACGAATGACACCTACGGTGCCTAATAAAATAAATTGTGGGCTACCTTGCTGGTGACTATAGAAACCAGCTGAATTAATTTCGGCAGTAATACATTCATCACTAATAGGATGAAGGAGAGCAGGAATTTTATCACCCCCCTGGCGTGGTAGTAGCCGTATCTCCAATCCCGTTGTTCGCCGTTCATATTTCCGTCGCTCATCAAATAAACCAGGCATTAGAGTATCGGGGGCATAATGAGCTAAAGCAGACTCCCTGCTAATAGCAGCAACATCGGCAGGATGAATAATTTTTGAAAAATGCTGACCGATTAACTCATCAGCGGTATATCCCAATAAAGTAATAGCACCGTTAAGAAAGGTAAAACGTCCCGCTTCATCGATAACATAAACGATATCTGGAATAGTCATCACTAAGGAACGATAACGTTCTTCAGCAGCTACTAACAGCTGATTGCGCTCAGCGATGGCTGCATGGGCGCGGTACAATTCCAGAAAGATTCGAACTTTAGATATCAGCAAACGGGGATCATAAGGCTTAACAATGTATTCTACCGCGCCTACCTCGTAGCCCTGATAGATCTGCTTTTCATCGCCATAAGCTGCTGTCACAAAAATGATGGGCAATCGGTGGGTACGGGGATCTCCATGCAATAAATAAGCCAATTCGTAACCATCCATTCCTGGCATTTGCACGTCGAGAATAGCTACGGCGAATTCATAGTGCAGGGTAGCTCGGAGGGCACTCTCACCACTGCTGGCTTCAATCAGATCTACGTCCACTTCAGCCAAAATGGCCCGTAGGGCCACTAAATTTTCCGGTCGATCATCAACGATCAAAATCCGCTCACGGGATGGAGAACGAAAGGAAGAGCTCATAGTAGCCAGGTGAGGATTAGTAGGTAGGGCACGGGGTAAGATAACGCTAATGACTAAAGCATGGAATTACTAAATGGAACACAGCCGTACTAAGCGGGAAGCAATTGCGGAAAGAGGTAAAATTTCATTAACAGCACCTGCAGCAATGGCCGATTCTGGCATACGAGGACTTTCAGCATCGTGGGGATCCTGAGCAATAGTGTAACCTCCTGCAGCCTGAATAGCCGCCATTCCAAGAGTTCCGTCGCTATTAGCGCCAGATAAAATTACGCCAATTACTTGATTACTCCAAACGTTAGCAGCGCTTTCCAACAGAACATCAATAGATGGACGGGACCAGTTAACCCGTTCGTCGACACTCAACGCTAGTGAACCATCCCGCTCTACTAATAAATGATAATTAGCTGGAGCAGAGTAAATACCACACTCTTGGACAATTTGCTTATCGCTGGCTTCAATAACGGATCGCTTAAAAAGTTGGCCCAGATACTCAGCAAAAGCACCATTATCTCCAGCGTGGATATGATTAACGAGTAATATAGGTGGTAGGAAATTTAGTGGCAAACTTGCTATTATAGTTCCCATAGCCGTTGGTCCTCCTGCAGACCCGCCCATCACTATTACTCGGCTCCTCATGAGCCAATCCTTTTATAAAGTTTGGCTTTTTTATCAACTTCCTCAAAGTGAATAACGTTGGGTAAAAATTGAGGATCCTCTTTGGTTCCCAGACATAAAAAACTACCATGGCTGAGGCTGTCAGCAAATAAACCTAGAGCACGGTTTTGTAGATCGCGATTGAAATAAATAAATACATTACGACAAAGAATAAATTGCATTTCTCCAAATACACCATCGGAAGCCAAATTATGATTGGTAAATAGAATTCGCTCCCGCAGCGCAGCATTCATTGCCACAGCACCATAAGCAGCGTAATAGTAATCACCAAAACTACCATTACCCCCTGCTGTTTGATAGCCTCGAGTTGCTTCCTTTAGCTTGCTAATATCATAAATACCCTCCCGGGCACATTCCAGTGCTTCATCGTTAAAATCAGTAGCATAAATAGTTGCTCTCTCGTAAAGTCCTTCTTCTTTGAGCAAAATGGCCAAAGAGTAAACTTCTTCACCAGTAGCACACCCAGCGTGCCAAATTTTAATATGAGGCCAAGTTCGTAGTAACGGTATAATTTGTCGACGTATCGCTAGATACACAAAAGGATCCCGGAACATTTCCGTAACCGGAATAGAAAAATAGCGTACCAAACGACCAAAAAAAGTTTGGTCATATAGTAACTTCGGGATCAATTCACTGATAGTATGACAATCAGTAGTAGATAAAAATTGCCGAACCCGACGATCAATTGAAGCACGAGCATAGCCGCGAAAATCATAGCCATGGGCGTGATACAATGCCTCCAGCAATAAATCGATCTCAATAGAGCGCAGTCTTGCAGATTCACTCGGTCTAGGTTCAAGGCTAGTCATAGCGGCAAGTTAATGGTATAGCCAAACGCGCATCATGGAAAATAGCCGATCCCCATCCACAGGCTTTGGTAAATAATCACTGGCTCCAGCAGCGATACACTTTTGCCTATCCTCTGGCATAGCTTTAGCGGTTAAAGCGATAATTGGTAATTTACGAAGATGCTCCTGAGCTCGGATACGCCGCATGGCTTCATAACCGTCCATTTGCGGCATCATAATATCCATTAGTACGATATCAATGTCCGGTTGTTCAGCGAGAATAGTTAATGCTCCGTCTCCATTTTCGGCTTTGATGGGTTGAAAACCTCGCTCTGCTACTAACCGTGATAAAGCAAACATGGTGCGCATATCATCATCCACGATAAGCACTTTTTTATCTCGGAATAGAGCATCTGCATCATGGAGATCATGAATAACCCGCCGCTTACGCTCAGGCATTTGGCTGACCACTCGATGCAAGAATAGAGATACCTCATCAATCAAACGTTCTGGAGAACGAACATCCTTAATAACAATGGATTCAGCATGTTCCCGCAGATTCATCTCTTCTTGAGTTCCCAGATCACGAGCGGTGTGTACAATAACTGGAGGTAATGCGATACCTTCTTGTTTTAGTTGCTCCAGCAACGTTTGTCCATCCATATCCGGTAATTTGAGATCAAGCACAACGCAATCATAGCGATCGGCATGCAACATCTGAATAGCTTGATATCCCGTTGTTGCTTCACTTACCTGGATTTCATCTTCACGAAGTAGCTCAACGGTTTTAGCCCGCACCGCATCATCGTCTTCTACCACTAATACCCGGCGCAGTTGGCCCGGTGAGACGGTAGTCAGGGTTTTAAATACTTCTTCTAAGCGTTCTTGGCCGATGGGTTTAATGGCATGGCCAATGGCTCCTCGACGTAGTGATTCTGTAGCCTGATCGTCTACCGAGATAATGTGTACAGGGATATGACGAGTACGGGTATCATCTTTTAGCACGCTGAGTAACGCTAAACCATCCATATCTGGTAAGCGAATATCCAGGATAATAGCGCTAGGTAAACGTTTATCAATTAAATCAAGACCAGTATCTCCAGTAGGAGCTACTACGCATTTAATTCCTTTTTCTTGGCATTTATTAGCGAGAATGGCAGCAAAACGAGAATCATCCTCAATAATTAAAATAAATTTTTCATTTAGCGCAAGTCGATCATGACCATTGCTGATAGCTTCCGTTAACTGATTAGAGCTAGCCAGAGGAGATGTTATCGCTACTGCTTCTACCGGTTCTTTTTCTACTGATTTTTCCACCGAATTCGCTGCAATAGACTCTCGAGAATCCGGGGCTCGACTATCCAGAGGCAAGAATAAGGTAAAAGTAGACCCTTGCCCAAGTTGACTACGTAATTGGATTTCTCCTCCTAGAAGATTAGCCAACTCGCGAGAAATGGTCAGACCCAACCCAGTACCTCCATAGCGCCGAGAAGTACTGCCGTCAGCTTGTTGGAAAGCTTCAAAAATGAGGGTGCGTTTATCTTCAGCGATACCTATTCCAGTGTCAGTAACAGCAATAGCTAAACATTCACCGGCAACCAAATGGCTACGGGATAAATCAGCTAGAGGATCTCCCCGACTAATATTAATAACAATATGACCCTGTTCAGTAAATTTAAGCGCATTAGCGATAAGGTTACGCATAATCTGGTTAACACGTTTCATATCACTATAAATCTTACTGGGTACTTCTGTTGCTACCTGTATTTCAAAACCCAATGCCTTTTGGGTTGCCATGTGGGCAAAAGAAGAACGAAGGCTTTCTGCCAATTCGTTAATATCTACCATACCTAATTGCAGACTCATGCGACCAGCTTCAATTTTAGATAAATCCAAAATTTCATTAATTAAATTAAGCAAGTCACTACCACTAGAATGGATAATACGTGCCGCTTCAATTTGTTCCGAAGTAAAATTACCGATTTTATTTTGGGCCAAACTTTGTGCTAACAATAATAAACTATTTAAGGGAGTACGTAATTCGTGGGACATGTTAGCTAAGAATTCAGATTTATACTTACTGGCAATAGCCAGTTCCTCAGCTTTTATAGCAATTGCCTTTCGTGCTTGTTCCACCTCTTGTTTTTGACGCTGCAAAACTTTGTTTTTCTCTTCTAACTCTTCATTGGAGACCTCTAGCTCTTCTTGCTGAGCAGTAAGACGCTCTTCTGATTGTCTCAATCGTTGGGATTGCTCTTCCAATTCCTCATTAGCCGTGCGCAATTCTTCTTGCTGCGCTTGTAGCTCTTCAGCTGTCTCTTATACACATCTGACGCTGCCGACGATACTCCTTGT
>CAWUNB010000041.1:0-11418 GCA_963923745.1 uncultured Thiotrichales bacterium | reverse complement strand
TTCATCCCCATCCAACCTTGTCAGAAACCGTGGCTTTTGCCGCCGAAGCGTTCGAGGGAACCCTGACCGATCTCTACCTTCCAAAAAGCAAAACGGCTAAACATCCCTAATGGCTGGCCTAAGTGGTCATCCCCGCGCAAGCGGGGATTCAGATGTCCGTATAACTCGACCCTTTGGCCCAATTCGCAAAGTCGGCCAGTACGACACTATCACCACTGTTACCAGTGATCATAAGCTGGTGGAAAATATCGAAACTTAAGCGAAGTGAATATGCTCTGCCTGCTCCGCTGCTCCCAATTAATCAAACCACCAACTGGCGAGCCAACGCCAGAGCGGCTTCTAAACTACCCAGGTGAGCTCGGCCTGTCCCGGCCAGATCCAGAGCGGTTCCGTGGTCTACTGAAGTGCGAAGGAAAGGCAACCCCAGGGTAACGTTTACGGCTCGTCCGAAACCCCGATGTTTCAGAACCGGTAGTCCCTGGTCGTGGTACATGGCCAGTACTACATCGGCCTCAGCCAACTGATGGGGGGCGAAGGCAGTATCGGCAGGCAGTGGGCCGCGCAAATTCATACCCTCCTGACGGAGCTCAGCCAGTACTGGCTGAATAGTCATGAGCTCCTCCTGACCGAGATGACCACCCTCACCAGCATGGGGATTGAGACCACAAACTAAAATACGGGGCTGAGGCAAGCCAAAGAAACGAACCAGCCCGTGATGGAGTACCCGCAACACTGCTGTTAACCGGGGACGGGTGATGGCTTGACTGACAGCAGCCAAGGGAAGATGGGTGGTAGCCAAGGCAACCCGTAACTCTGGTACCGCTAGCATCATCACTACTTGGGGGGTATGGGTCAGATCCGCCAAGTACTCGGTATGCCCCGTAAAAGGCAACCCTGCTTCGTTGATAATCCCCTTGTGTACTGGACCGGTCACTATTCCCTGGGCAATGCCTTGTTGGCATAACGCAACTGCCTGATGAAGGGTTTCCAGTACATACGGTCCATTAGCAGGATCAAGCCGACCGGGTTGACTCGCCGCTTTCAGGGCAACAGGCCACACTGTGAGTTGGTTGGGCGCTGATGCCCTGGGCTGGGTTGGCTGGAATAGCTGAATGGTCAGAGGGAGTCCCAGCTGCTGAGCCCGCTCCCGCAATAGAACGGGGTCAGCGACTACGATAACCTGGCGAGGGTCCCCTGTTTGAGCCCACTGTACTACCAAATCCGGACCAACCCCGGCAGGTTCTCCGGGAGTTAGAACTAGCCGAGAAAGCATTAACCGCCCTCAGTGTCTAAACGTAGCTCCACGTAAGCTTCTTCCCGCAAGCGACGCAACCAGCTCTCTTGCTCTTCTTCCGTTTTGCGGGAACGGATAGCTTCCATAGCGCGGCTACGCAATGTCTCCGAGCCGCTGTCCTGTTGGCGTCGCTCCTGTACCTGGAGAATATGCCAGCCAAAAGGCGTCTTGAAGGGAGTAGAAACTTGATTGACGGGTAAGCTGTCCATCACCTTTTCAAATTCTGCTACTAAATCACCAGGATTAACCCAACCTAAATTACCTTGGTTAGCAGCGCTAGCAGTATCTTCGGAATGGGCGCGAGCCAGTTCACCAAAATCATCGCCACCTTGGATACGGACACGTAACTGCTCCAACCGATTCTTGGCATCTTCGTCGGAAACGCTCTCTCCAGTACGGATCAAGATATGACGAGCCCGAGTTTGGGTAATGCGAGCCTGGGCTTCATTACGATAGTCCAGTACTTTGATGATGTGGAAACCCGCAGGGCTACGTATTGGCCCCGCTAGTTGGCCTTTTTTCATACGAGTTACAGTTTCCGCAAACAGAGAGGGGATCTGCCCTGCTCGCCGCCACCCCAAATCACCGCCCTCCAGGGCATCTCGGCTGTTAGAGCTACGCATGGCTACTGTGGCGAAATCGGCTCCTCCCTGGAGGTTTTCCAAAACACTTTGAGCCTTAGCACGGGCTGTTTGGATGCTTTCCGGGCTAGCCCCTTCGGGCAAGGCAATCAAAATTTGTCCAAGTCGCCAAGCTCCTTCTTCCGTAACCGATTCACCGGCCTGGGAACGGGCGCTGGCAATAAAATCATCCACTTCTTGGTCAGTTACGGTGATGTGATTGGCAACTTCCCGTTGCTGTAATCGGCCAATAATGAGCTGGTTACGGATATCCTCACGAAAACGCTCAAAGTCATAGCCGTCTTTAGCCAAGATCTGGCGAAAATTGGCAAGGGATACTTGATTACGTTCGGCAATGCTGTTCACTGCGCTATTAAGGGTCTCATCGTCTACCTTAATGCTGCTACGGTTGGCCAGTTGTAGCTGCAGCCGCTGCAGAATCAGCCGCTCCAATAACTGCCGTTCTAAAACATCGGTGGGGGGAAGGGGAGTGTTTTGCTGGCGCAATTGCGCCAAGATGGTGCGTTTGGAAGCTTCCAACTCACTGCGAACAATCACATCATCATCCACAATGGCAACAATGTGGTTTACATCCTCCACGCCTTGACTTAAGGGAGCACTGGGGGCGGGACGAGGTAAAGGAATTGGACGAGGGGCAGCAGCCAAGGAGCCTACCCAGAACATAAACATGAGGACAGTAGCCAAGATTCGCATATTGTGAAGTCCGCAATTGGGCACAAAAGTTTAGCGTTGGGGTTGATACCCCAGGATACCACGGGTTAGCAAAGACTCAGGATGGTCGCCAATGTTACCCAATCCCTTGAGTTCCAGTTGGAGTAGAACATCATTCTGTGGCTGTTCTCCTGGCAGATTGACGTAGCTACGGGCCATGACGGTGGCAGCCCAACAGCAACTTTCGTAGCGTACCCCCGCCAAAGCCTCCAGCGTTTGGGCATCCCGCAGGGAGTATTCCCAATAACCCACCGCCCGCCAGTGGTTGGTTAACGGCCACACTGCTGATAAATCCGCCTGCTCTAGCAAATCTCGCCGAGCACGGTAGGCGGCGTTAAAAATGTGATCTTGATCTTTTTGGTATTGGAGACGCAGCGCCTTTTGTTCGGGATTCCCCTGCTGCTCATTCCATTGCAGCGTGGTACTGGCTGACCAATGATTGGTTAGTTGTAAACCGGCTTCCGCTACAACATCTGATCGGTTGATCCCTTGCCCATTATCCAGAAGTAGAGGATTCAGGGTGTAATCCAGATTAACCTGACGGTCTTGGAAGTAAACAATCTGACCCAAGCTGCCGTACAGCCACTGCCGGCCAGTGGTTCGGTCTAGTAGACGGCTAGTGACTGCTAAGGCCAATTGGTTAGCATCCCCCAGCCGGTCTGGACCACTAAAGCGGTTACTTTGAAAGAGTTGACCAAAACCAAAATCCAGCAAAGTTGTATCGAACACCGGTAAATTATGCTGGTCTCGGTAAGGAACGTAGAGGTAGTAGAGACGGGGTTCTAACGTTTGCACGAATGCCCGCTCACCCAGCGTGATATCCCGTTCCAAAAATAACCCGCTGTCCAGAGATACTATGGGTAATGTCAGGCTGGGAGCTGTTGGCAAATTGACATCGGTTCCCTCCAAGCCGTAGCTGACATGGTGCAGGGCGAGCCGTGGGCGCAAAAATCCCCAAGCGTTAGTAAAAGGATAAGACACTGCTGGTTCGAGCCATAAACGATTACCGGTATAACCGGTACGCCTATCAAAGTGGGAAACTTCCGCTAAACCGTTGTAATTCCCATAACGAGCCGGAATGGGAAAAGCGCCATTGACCTGTAACTGGGGTAGACGTTGAAACGGGTCACTACCATCCAGAGTTTGAAAACCCTGAAGTCGGGCTAACCCTCGCCAATTATCTCCGCTGTAATAGAGGTCACCCCGTCGCTCTAAGTAACTGATACTGGTGAGACGGAGGTCGTTCCCCAGATCGTGGAAGTAGTCCCGATCGGAAACGGCCCCAAAGGTTATATCGGTGGAAAGTTGAGGGGTTAGTAAACCTTGGTGACGGAAAGACAATTGGCCCCGATCACCGCCATAAAGCTGGTCTGAAGGCAGCACTTCCACATCTAATTGGCCACGACTAGCGGGTGTTAAGTAACGTCCCTCCCCATGGAACTGCACACCCCGTCGACCTAGAAAACGGGTGGTAAAGGTAGCGTCCTCATTGGGGGCGATATTCCAGTAGTAAGGGAGGCGCAGATCCAGCCCCGACACTGAGGAACGCCCAAGCGTAGGGGCTAGAAAACCGGATTCCCGCTTATTGGTGAGGGGAAAAGACAGATAGGGGGTGTAAAACAACGGGACATCCTTGAACCATACTGATACTCCTCGTCCTATTCCACTGCCTTTTTCTTGATCTAAATCGAGCCTATCAGCATGAAGCTCCCAATCCGATTGTCCAGGGGAGCAAGTGGTGTAAGTGGCATCCCAGTAATGGCTCAGGTTGGCATTTTCCAGTTGAACTTGGTGGGCAGTACCTCGAGCATGGCGATTCTTCAGTTGGTACTGGGCATTGTCCAGTTGTCCCCGATCTGTTTGTAAATCCAATAAACCATAATCGGCATCCACAGTAAGAGGACCCCGATTAAGCCGTAGTTGATGTTGGCTCTGTACAGTATCCAGGGACATATCGTGGAGCAGCCAATCGCTTTCCAATGATTCACCAGGCCGCTGGAGATGAACATTGCCACAGAGAATAACTGTGTCTTCTCCCAGAACTTGGGCTGAATCGGCATCAGCATCAATGGGAGCGTTATGGTCAATGGAAGACTTGCCATGTTGAGAACGTTCAGCTCCGCTAGGGGAAAAATCCGGACACCAAACCCAGGCAGCATCTCCCCAACGAGCGGCTCGGGCTGCTGGAGGGAAACCACCTAGAGAAAGGGTAGGTGCGGTAACAGGGGCAGTGTTGCCAATGGGAGGAAGCCAAGTTTGCTGGGCCAAGACCGAACTCGTTACCCCCAATGCCATCCAGCAAATACCACCAATTAATTGTGCGATATACTTGAAAACAGGGCCAGGCAAAATTAGTTCTCCCAGGTGTATTGCACGCCACCAACCGGTAACAGTTGACCATCTAAATAGGCTTGGTTATCCACTAACTGCAACCGCTTGGTGGCAAACCAACTAATGGCTAGGGGATAAATGCGATGTTCCTGGAGTAACACCCGGGCTGCCAATTGGGAGGGAGTATCCCCTACTAGTATAGGTACCCGGGCTTGGACGACCACCGGCCCACCATCCAATTCGTCAGTAACAAAATGAACGCTGGCACCGTGCTCTTGAACTCCAGCTGTTAAGGCCCGCTCATGGGTATGAAGGCCACGGAAAGCCGGTAACAACGCTGGATGAATGTTCAGCATCCGGCCCTGATAATGTGCCACAAAGGGGGGACTTAGGATGCGCATAAAGCCAGCAAGAACCACTAATTGGGGCTGGTATTCTTCGACACAGGCCGCTAAAACTTGGTCGTACTGGAGTCGATTTCCTCGCCCCCGGGAACTTACCACCACGGCTGGGACGCCTGCTTGATGGGCTCGCTTCAATCCATAGACATCAGGGACATTGCTCACTACCCCTCGGACCTCCACCGGCAGAGTGCCTGCCTGGCAGGCGTCAAGGATAGCCTGTAGATTGCTACCATTACCCGAGATTAGTACGACTACAGGCAATCGCTCCAGGACAGTCATATCACCTCAGATGGATAGGTTGGTCGACGATTCTCGGGATTATAAACGACGGAGATTGGTAATCGCGGTTGCTGTTTAGGCTATCCTCACCCCTACAGATAAATTATTGGGAGAACGACGTGGTAAATTGGCTTACCCCCGCTGTGGTATTTATGGATCGCTTTTCCTACTCCCTCAAATTTTTCTGGTTGGGAACATTAGCGATTGTTCCAGCGCTATTTCCTCTATTCACTGCATTGCCCCCCCTTTACGAGCAAGAACAAATGTCTCAGGGGGAATCTGTAGGAATAGGGTACGTAGAAGAGGCTGTCAGATTATTTATTGCATTGCAGCGTCATCGAGGTTTATCCAGTGCCGCCCTCTCCGGTGATAATCAATCTCGAGGAAAACTGGCTGGCGAAGCGGAGCAGATACATCAAGCCATTCAGCGCTTGAACGATCTCGATGGTGAAACTGGCTACCGGGCTATTCCCTCGTCGGGATTAGCAAAATTAGAGCAAAGTTGGGGGCAACTCCACCAGTCGCCTCCCGGAGTACGGGCGGAGAACTTTGCAGCCCATACCCGCTTGGTCGAACAAGCCATGGGGTTAATCTCAGATTTAGCTGATTATTTTCAGTTGACTCTGGATCCTGTACTCACCAGCTATTACCTACAAGATCTAATCGTCTATCAGGCCCCCCCACTGATGGAAGCCCTTGGCAAAATGCGAGGCAAGACAGCGGGTATTTTGGCTCGGGGCAATGTAACTGATGATGAGCGAATCGCTGTCGCCGTCTTGACTGATCAATCTAGAAGTCAATTAAGTAAAGTTAAAGATAACTTACGTAAAGCCATTAATAGCGAGCCTTCGTTGAGGTTATCCCTGGAACCTCTCATCGCTACTTTGGATAAGAGTGTGGTGGACGCGACGGATCTCACCCTAAAGCAGCTTACTCCTGGCGGAATGAACCTATCGGGGGATGTTTACTTTCAGCGAGCGACCCAGCCTATCAACGATGCGGTCACGCTACTGCATCAAGTTGCTCCCCAACTACGCGTCCTATTGCAAAAGCGTTATGCCCAACATCGTTTGCTTCTACTCACTAACCTCACGTTATCCATCGGCATGTTGTTGTTACTCGGTTACGGAGTGCTGGGGATGCGCTACGCCATGCTGCGAGCGGTAACAGAACTGGGGACTGGTTCGGCAACCATGGCGAAGGGAGACTTGAGCCGCCCCATACACGTGGGCTCTCAAGACGAAATGGGGGAAATCAGCCGTGACCTGGAAGGTGTTCGCACGGCCCTTGCCAATATCATTGGAGCTGCTCACCAAGTAGCCGAATCTGTCGCACAAGCCGCTGGCCAGGTAGAGCAACGCACCACCCTCATTGCCCAGGCTTCTCACCACCAAAATAGTTCTATCTCAGCAGCAGCCGCTTCTGTAGAAGAGATGACTATGTCAGTCTCCCAAATTGCCGCCAGGGCAGGAGAGACCGATCATCAAGCGAATGTGGCTGGCAAATTGGCTGAAGATGGACGCCGGGTTGCAGAAACAGCTAGCCAAGAGATGGCCCAAGTGGCCAGCTCCTTCACAGAAGCCGCTCGTCAAATTGAGGGATTAAGTAGCAAGACCGAATTAATTACCGGTATCGTCCAGGTGATTCGAGCCATCGCTGAACAAACTAACCTATTGGCCCTCAACGCAGCCATCGAAGCTGCTCGCGCAGGAGAACAGGGACGGGGATTTGCGGTGGTGGCTGACGAAGTTCGTAATCTGGCAGAACGCACTGGCAAAGCTACTGCAGAAATTTCCAATACGATTGCCTTGGTACAAACCGAAACCCGTAGTGCTGTGACCAGTATGGAATCCAGCAGTCGCCGAGCGGTTGAAGGAGAGCGCACAGTATCGGCAACTGCCCAAGCGCTGGACCGGATTCACCAAGCGGTAGAGCAAGCCCTTGTTGGGGTAGGTGAAATCGCCCAAACTTCCCGTGAGCAACACCTAGCTAGCCAAGAGATCGCTAGAAACGTGGAAACAGTGGCGCGGATGACTGCCGAAAATACCCAAGCAGCGGATGAACTATCCAGGGCCGCTAGTCATTTAGGTACCCTAGCGGAGGGGCTGCACAGCAGTTTGTCTACCTTCCGCACCTAAGCACGCTGGCTGTTTCCCTGTTCAGCGAAGTTAATTAAAAAATACCCATTCCCTCATTTTGTGGAGTTTATTAGCGATGTCATCAGTAAAAAAAGTGGTGTTGGCCTACTCCGGCGGATTGGATACTTCCATCATTCTCAAGTGGCTTAAGGAACAATACCACTGTGAGATTGTGACATTTACTGCGGATATTGGCCAAGGAGAGGAACTTGAGCCAGCCCGGACCAAAGCGTTGGCTATGGGGGTCAAGGAAATTTATATCGAAGATCTCAAGGAGGAATTTGTTCGGGATTTTGTTTTTCCCATGTTCCGAGCTAACGCCATCTATGAAGGGGAGTATTTGCTGGGGACTTCCATTGCCCGTCCTCTGATCGCCAAGCGGTTAGTGGAAATCGCTAACCTCACTGGTGCTGATGCTATCTCCCACGGCGCTACCGGCAAGGGTAATGACCAGGTCCGTTTTGAACTAGGCGCTTATGCCTTAAAACCCGATGTGCGCATCATCGCACCCTGGCGGGAATGGGACCTGGCATCCCGGGAAGACATGCTGGCCTACGCGGATCGCCATGGGATCCCCATTGAAATGAAGCGAGGCACCAAGTCCCCCTACTCCATGGATGCTAATTTGCTTCATATCTCCTACGAAGGCGGTATTTTGGAAGATCCCTGGGCCGAGCCGGAAGAAGCAATGTGGCGTTGGAGTGTCTCCCCGGAAGCTGCTCCCAATACCCCGCGCTACGTGGAACTGGAATTCCGGCGGGGAGATGTAGTCGCAATTGACGGCCAACCCATGACCCCAGCTACGGTATTGGCAACCCTAAATCAATTAGCCGGAGCCAATGGAGTAGGCCGGTTGGATATCGTAGAAAATCGGTATGTAGGAATGAAATCCCGGGGCTGTTATGAGACTCCCGGAGGTACGGTGTTATTAAAAGCCCACCGGGCCATTGAATCATTAACCCTGGATCGGGAAGTAGCTCACCTGAAGGATGAGCTGATGCCCCGCTATGCCAGTTTGGTTTATAACGGTTACTGGTGGTCACCAGAGCGGAAAATGATCCAGGCCATGGTGGACGCTTCTCAGGAGCAGGTAAACGGTTTAGTGAGAGTCAAACTCTACAAGGGTTCAGTATCGGTAGTCGGTCGGTCGTCTCCTGATAGCCTATTCGATCCCAGTATTGCCACTTTTGAAGATGATCGGGGAGCCTACGATCAGAAAGACGCCTCAGGTTTTATTCGGCTAAACGCCTTGCGTATGCGAATTGCTGCCCGTCGGCGCGGATAGTCGTTTTCTGTTGCTCGCTTCCCTCCCCTATTTAGGGTATTGATAGGGTGAGGGGAATGATAAAAGAGAAGATTAATAATGGCTCAATTGTGACTTAGCCTGGCTAATTTTTATTCACTAACATCCGACGATACTTTACTTCAAAAGTGTGATAATGAATATACTTCCTAAAATATTAATAATTGATGACGAACCAAGTGCAATTAGTGTGTTATATCATGCATTAAATGGAATGGGGGATGTACGCTATGCTACTAATGGCGCTGAGGGTCTTGCTCTAATGGAAGAAAACCCCGCTGTCTTGGTATTGCTAGATGCCAATATGCCCGGTATGGATGGTTTTGCCACCTGCCAAGCTCTTAAAAAAAATTTTCCCGATACTGCCGTTATCTTTGTTACAGCTGCCAATGACCCAGCCAGCGAACTTCGTGCTTTGGCCAGTGGTGCTGAAGATTTTATTAGCAAACCTATCAATTCTTTGATAGTTCGTGCTCGAGTTAATATTCATCTCCAAAATAGAGAATATGCAGCCCGTCTTAGACGCAGTGAAATTCGTTATCGAACATTATTTGAAGAATCTCCCCTTGGTTATTCTCTTAATTATTTAGATGAAGGAAATTTTTTGCAAGTGAACAATGCTCTAGCAGCACTTTTAGGATATTCCAAAAATGAACTATTAGAATTAACAGATATTAATTTGACACCCCCCGATTTTCATTATGAAGAAAATTATCAACAACAAACTTTACGCGAAATGGGTCGCTGCGGTCCTTATAAAAAAGAATATCTTCACCGTGAAAAAACAAAAATTCTAGTACAGATCACCCGAGTCTTAATCGTTGAAGAGGACTATACTCCACTGGTTCTCTCCGTAATAGAAAATCTTGTTACTTAAAGAGCAATGCTACACTGGGTAGCAAACAAAATAATCCTAATGGACAAATAGGTAAAAATTGAAAACCACTCACTCAATTAATTCCAATAAAAGTACCACCAGTAAACTAACTGACAATAATGATATTTCTTGTTTAGTGGGAATAGGTGCTTCGGCAGGAGGATTAGAATCCTTAGAGCATTTCTTTCGAGCTATGCCTCCGGATTCAGGGCTAAGTTTTGTAGTTATTCAGCATCTATCGCCAGATTTTAAAAGTTTAATGGCACAGCTGCTGGAGCGCTACACCATAATGCCAGCTATTCCGGTATTAGATAAGCAAGAAATATTGCCTAATACTATTTACTTGCTTCCTCCACGTAAAGAGCTGATCGTCACTGGTCCTGTTTTAATTAGTGAAGATAAACCAAAAGATGGTTCGCTCTTTATGCCTATTAATGTTTTTTTTCGCTCTATGGCTGCCTCTTGGGGGGAACGATCAGCGGCTATTGTGCTTTCCGGTACAGGAAGTGATGGTAGTGAAGGCATTATCGACGTTAGAGATGCAGGTGGTTTAGTATTAGTCGAAACACCAGAAACGTCTAATTTTGATGGCATGCCCCAGAGCGCCAAAAATACCGGTTGCGCCGATGCTATTCTCTCTCCAGAGGAAATGCCGAAGCTATTAGTAGCCTTTGCTAATGATCCCGCATTTCGCTATCAATTTAACAACGAAACTGATTATGAGCTTCACCCTCCAGGATTACCAACTATTTTAGAGCAACTGAAAAAAACTTATCAAATTAACTTTAATGATTATAAGTCTCTTACTATTGCACGTCGAATTGAACGCCGATTGGCAATGCAGACTCCGAAAAAAACTTTGGAAGAATACAGTCAACATTTAACTACAGATCCATCCGAACTAGACAAGCTTTATAAAGATTTATTAATTGGTGTTACTCGTTTTTTTCGAGATACAGAAGCATTTGAAATACTTCGCTTGCAAATAATTCCCAATTTAGTAGCAACTATTTCTCCAGAAGAAGAAATTCGAGTATGGGTCTGCGCTTGTTCTACCGGTGAGGAAGCGTATTCTATCGCAATTTTATTTATGGAAGCCATAAAAAAAATAGGGCGATCCCATAAACTTAAAATATTAGCAACAGATCTCCATGCAGATTCATTAAAAACAGCGACCGATGGTATTTATCCTGAAACTAGTTTTCAAGATATGCCAAAAGAATTACAGGATGATTATTTTGAAAAAATAGGAGGGGCTGCTTACAAAGTTGTACCATTATTACGTAAAAATTTAGTATTTTCTGTCCATAATGTATTAAAAGACCCGCCTTTTACTCGTATTCATTTTGTTAGTTGTCGTAATTTACTTATCTATTTTCAATCAGCAGCCCAAAACCTGTCTCTTATACACATCTGACGCTGCCGACGATACTCCTTGTG
>CAWUNB010000040.1:0-11436 GCA_963923745.1 uncultured Thiotrichales bacterium | reverse complement strand
GCACTAGTTAATGGTGCGACCCGGCTAACCAAACAATGGGGATCACCGTGGATCTCCGCCTCCACCCGTCGTGCTAATTCGCCGAGTGCCAAGGTCATGACTGCCTCACTTCATCGTTTTTAGCCGTTCTAGCACTTTACCGGTTATATCCACTCGGTCGCTGGCATACACCACACCAGCCGTTAGTACTAGATCAAATTTTTCAGCTCGGGAAAGGTCACGAATCACATCGCCTACTTGCCGATTAAGACTTGCTAACTCTTCGTTGCGGCGAATAGTTAAATCCTCGCGAAATTCATCCGTTGCCCGCTTTAAATCTCGACGGCGACTTAAAATATCTCGTTCCATTTTGCTGCGCTGACCATCACTCATGGTAGCGCCATCTCTTTCCATTTGGTCTTCTAATTTTTTAAGATCCCGTTGCTGAGAAACTAATTCTTTTTCTCTTGGGGAGAATTCTCTTTCAAATTTCTTCCGCAAAGCATCCAATTGAGGAGCGTCTTCTTCTATTTTTGCCATGTTGACAAAACCAATCTTTGCCTCGGCAAATACCGTTACTGAGTATCCAGCAGATAACAAAGCTACCCACGACATCAGCGCCAAAGTAGACAATCTTTTCATAGACAACATTTTCAAGCTAAACCTCCAAGAGCTATTCACCGATCGCTTCACTACAAAATCAGAACACTACAAAATCAGAATGCAGTACCCAAGGTAAATTGGAACGCTTGTTCTTGGTCTCCCGTCTGGGAATTTAGTGCCTTAGCGAGACTAAAGGTCAGGGGGCCTAAAGGAGACATCCAGTTGGCTGAGACCCCAGCGGTATAACGCAATTGACCTGCATCAAAATCTTGCCCGCCGCTGTAAACGTTACCAAAATCCACAAAACCACTCATGCGCAGTTGTTTATTATCCCTGGCAAAAGGCGCTGGGAATAACACTTCCCCTCCTCCTACCACGCGGAAATCCCCTCCTAATGGACGTCCAGCAGATAACCCACTGGCTACCTTGGGACCTAAGGTATTGTCCTTAAAGCCACGGACAGAACGGGGGCCACCAGCATAGAAGCGATCGAAAAACGGTAATTCGCTACCCGTCTTAGCGTAAGTGGCACCGTAACCGACCTCTCCCCTAAATAGGAAGGTAAAAGTTTCAGTGAGGGGATAATACCAATGATGACGGTACTCTACTTTGTAATACTCCAAGTCACTGCCCGGCAAGGTAACTTCAGTAGAAAAATTCTGCCAAACACCTTGATCTGGGAAAATACCTCTGTTCCTAGTGTCATGGGACCAACTGCCCGTTAGTTTGAAATCAGCAAAGGAATGGCCATAGTTAGTCAAATACTGGACATATTCATCAGGGGTATTAATGGTACTGGTAATATCGTAATTATCGTATCCCCCCCCTAAGCGGATACTATCAAATTCGTTGATGGGGACACCAAACGCAACGCTGGCCCCATAAGCGTCAGCAAGATAAGCTGCTATATTGGCCTGACTGGCATCAGTGGATCGGGAATAAAGGCCAAAACTGCGACTAATACCATCTGCAGTCCAATAAGGATCTGTAAAGGAGAAACTGTAGATACGATTAATTTGACTATTATTAAACGCGGCTACAACTTTCTGTCCCGTTCCTAAAAAATTATCCTGACTAACGCTAGCGTTAAGGATAACTCCTTGCGTTTGTCCATAACCAAGACCAGCCATAATGCTACCAGAAGGATGCTCGGTGACATTGAAATTCACATCCATCAAATCTGGATTACCTGGCACTGCTGGAGTCTGCATGGTTACTTCATCAAAGAAGCCGAGCCGATCCAAACGGGTTCGAGAGCGTTTCAACTTAGTGGTATCGACTTGAGCCGATTCCATTTGGCGCATTTCCCGGCGAAGTACATCGTCAGCTGTTTTGATGTTTCCTGAGAAATTTATTCTCCGAACATAGACTTGTTTGCCGGGATCAACAAAGAACGTTAAACTGACTTGGCGATTCACTTTGTCAACTTCTGGCACGGGATTGATATTAGCAAAAGCATAGCCCTCTTGACCTAGCCGATCAGTCAATGCTGTAGTCGCTTCAGTAACTTTCCGTCGAGAAAATGTTTCGCCATTTTCCATCTTAAGCAAAGGCCGTAAATCATCCGCTGGTATTATCGTGTCTCCCGATAACTTGACTTCTTTCAAATTATATACTTCCCCTTCTGTGATATTCAGAGTGACATAGACATCTTTTTTATCCGGCGTTAAAGATACTTGAGTAGAATCTACAGTAAAATTCAAATAACCTCGATCCAAATAAAATGAACGCAAAGTTTCCACATCAGCAGCTAGCTTAGCTTTAGAGTATTGGTCATCTTTGGTAAACCAAGAAAACCAGCCACCAGTACTTAACTCCATACGACGGCGTAACTCTTTATCAGTAAATGCTTTATTTCCTACAATAGTAATGCGATGAATACGGGCCGCCCGTCCCTCGGTAATATCAATAGCAATTCCTACCCTATTACGATCTAGCGGAGTAACGGTTGTCTGAATGCGTACACCGTATTTTCCTCGCCCAAAATACTGGCGTTGCAACTCTTGCTCTACTCTAGTAAGTAGGGATCTATCAAAAACTCGTCCTTCTGCTAACCCGGTTTCTTTAAGAGCTGATTTCAATTTATCCGTTTCAATGTCCTGATTACCGGAAAATGTGACTTGAGAAATCGCTGGACGTTCCACAACAACAACTACCAGCACGTCACCTTCTCGTTGTAACCGCACATCTTGAAAAAAACCTGCTTTGAATAAGGCACGAATAGCAGATGCTGAGCTATCGGCATCTATCCGATCGCCTACTTTTAATGGAAGGTAATTAAAAACAGTGCCAGGAGAAATACGTTGCAATCCCTCTAAACGGATATCCCGTACCGTGAACGGCTGGTTTGCCCAAACAGGAGTTGCCAAAAATGTGGCTGCTAACAAAAGCAGAGTCCGGGCGATTGGACTGTAATTGTTCATTCGTTTTCCAGAAAAATTTAGAATCGAGAAGATTCAGGATCTAAAAAGTCGGGTAAAATCGTTGGTGATGGCCAATGCCATAAGCCCCAGCAACAAGGTAATTCCTAGCTTATTGCTCCACAGTAACACTTGCTCTGAGAGCGGTTTCCCTCTAATAAACTCAGCCAAGTAATAGAGGAGATGCCCCCCATCCAAAACTGGAATTGGCAACAAGTTCAGAATTCCCAAGCTAAGACTTACAATTCCTAAAAAAGCCAAAAAAGGAGCAAAACCGATAGCAGCGGATTGACCGGCATATTGAGCGATACTGATGGGACCGCTCAAATTTTCTACCGAAGCTTCCCCCGTCAGCATTTTACCCAGTAAACCCAAGGTAAGCGCTGATATGTCCCACACCTTAGCAGTCGCTACCCCAATTGCCTCCAAAGGATCATAGCGGAGCACTGCCCGTACCTGAGTTTCGTATTCCGGGGAGACCTGCACGGCTGCCCCGATACGACCTATCGTTTCACCCTCCACCTGGTAGGCTTTGGGGGTAACCGTTAGGTCAAGACGGGCACCTTCTCGTTCCACCACAACAGCAATGGCCTGCTCGGGGTGACTTCGCACGTAGCGGACCCACTGCTCCCAATGGCTGACCGGTTTACCATCGGCTTCTACCACCCGATCTCCCGGTTGAAAACCCGCTTGGATTCCGCTCCCCTCCCCCTCCAGTTTCCCCATTACCGCTGGCAGTGGCAGCCAACCAGGAACCAAGCCTAGATGATGGAGCACACTGCCGGAACGGGCAAGGGTTGTCGCTAGAGCTAAGTGGTGAAAACGGTGCTGCTGGTATTCATCGACAGTCTCCAGTTCCACCCCATCCCGCCGCAAAGCAGCCCTAACCAAAGCCAGCGTTACAGCCTCCCAAGTGGGAGTGGGTCGACCTTCTACTTGAAGGATCATTTGCCCGCTTCGTAAATTTGCTTGGGCAGCCGCCGAATCCAGTGGGATTTCCCCCAATAGAGGCCGAGGTCCGGCAATGCCTACCACAAACATCAACCAATAAGCCAATATCGCAAACAGTATGTTGGCCACCGGTCCAGCTAATACTACAAGGGTTTTGTTAACCAAAGGTTGACGGTTAAAAGCTTGATGAGCTTCCGCTGGTGAGACCGGACCCTCAGTTTCGTCCAGCATTTTGACATAGCCCCCTAAGGGGATAGCCGCCAATCTGTATTCTGTTTGATCTGGCCCCGCCTGACGAGACCACAAGGGGAAACCGAATCCAATGGAAAAGCGTAGAACTTTAATGCCCAGTCGCCGAGCGACCCAAAAATGACCAAACTCGTGGACGGTTACCAACAATCCGAGAGCAACGATAAAGGCAGCAATGGAAAGCAATAGCCCAGTCACAGTTATCTCCTGCTCGTTAATCGGTCCAACGCTGGCAAGCGACCAGGTTAATTGTCAGCTAACCAGGCCCTCGCTTGTTGACGGGCTAAGTCGTCTGCCACGAACACTTCGGATAAATCATCAGCCTGCGCTACCGTTACCTTTTCCAGTACGGCCTCCACTATTCGAGCAATATCGGTGTAACGAATCTGCCTCTCCAAAAAGGCTTGCACAGCCACCTCATTAGCTCCATTGAGGATGGCAGGGCAGGTTCCTCCCCGTCGCCACGCCTGGTAAGCCAAGTCGAGACAGGGAAAACGGCTCAAATCAGGAGGCTCAAATTGCAGAGGCCGCAGAGCAAACAGATCAAGGGGAGCAACACCAGACTCCATCCGCTCCGGCCAAGCTAAGGCATGGGCGATGGGAGTACGCATGTCAGGATTACCCAGTTGGGCTAATACCGAGCCGTCTTGGTACTCCACCATGGAGTGAACGACACTTTGAGGATGGATGACCACCTGCACTTGCTCTGCCGGCACATCAAATAGCCAGCAAGCCTCAATAAGTTCTAAGCCTTTATTCATCATGGTAGCGGAATCGACAGAGATTTTCCGCCCCATCATCCAAGTTGGGTGAGCGCAAGCCTGCTCAGGAGTCACTTGCGGCAGCACATCCAGGGGCACCGTGCGAAATGGCCCGCCAGAGGCCGTCAGTAAAATACGTCGCACGCCTGCTTTTGCTTGAGACGCTGGCCAGCACTGAAAGACCGCATTGTGTTCACTATCGATGGGCAGCAGGGTAGCACCGTGCCGACGGACTTCCTCCATGAATAGTCGTCCAGCCATCACCAAGGATTCTTTATTGGCTAATAATACCCGCTTACCGGCTCGAGCCGCTGCCAAAGTAGAACGCAACCCAGCCGCCCCCACGATGGCGGCCATGACATCGTCGACCTCCGGATGGCTAGCTATTGTCGCCAATCCTTCTTCGCCAGAAAGCACAATCAAGTCAGGCAAAGAATCTCGCGCTAACTGAGCAAGGCGCTCTGCCTGTTGAGGATCGTAGAGGACGGCAAAACGGGGATGGAAAACCTGACATTGGGCATATAACCGCTCCACAGAACGGTGGGCTGCCAGTGCTACTACCCGGAAACGGTCAGGGTGGCGAGCTAATACATCCAGGGTGCTAATCCCAATAGATCCTGTCGCCCCTAATACGGCAACACCCCGAGGTGATCCACCGTTCTCTGCCGCCATAGTCTAGCTCCCCAACCAAAGCACGCCCCAGGCGTACACCGGTGCTGCCGCCGTGAGACTATCTATGCGGTCTAGTACCCCTCCATGGCCTGGCAGTAACGAACCACTGTCTTTCACTCCCCGTAGTCGTTTGGCTACGCTTTCCAATAAATCCCCTAGGACGGAGTAAATCACCACCACTCCACACAAAACAGCAAAAACCAATGGACGTCCAGGTTTCAGCCAATAATTGGCTACCACTGCCAAGAAACCTGTAGTCAACAAGGCTCCCCATAGACCTTCCCAGGTTTTGCCTGGACTTACTTGGGGAATGAGGCGTCGCTTGCCCCAGCGTTTGCCAAAGAAGAAAGCACCGCTATCGGCTCCCCAAATCAATATCAGCAAAAACAGCAGGGAGTGGGGCCCCGTCTCTGGAGTGGTGCCTCCATGAAGAAAAACTAGAGCCATCCAGGGGGGGACCAGTAGGACCAAACCGAGTAAAGCCTGAACAAACGGGTCTTGCCACCAAAGGGGTAGTTGGGGATAACGACGAACGACGAAAACAGCTACTCCCCACAGCAATGCGGTAACAGCAAACACGCCCTGTAGAACCCCTGGATAGGAGAGCCCTTGCCAGCCAGCCAAGAGCCCAGCGGCTATAAAAAAGCGATATCCCCACCGTTTTCCACCGTGGCTAATACCCATTAACCCAGCCCATTCATCCGCTCCCAGCAGAACAATGAGAGCAAATAACCCAGCCAGTACTGAGTTAGGCCAAACCAAAACCGCCCAAACCACTAACGGTATCAGCAGAGAAGCCGTAAGCAGACGTTGCTGTAGCGAAGACAAGGGAAAAACTGTCACGGCACGACTACTCCCTGGGGTTGTTCTACTTGATCCCCCGTGCGACCAAAGCGGCGCTGGCGAGAGGCAAAGGATGTCAAAGCAACGCCGAGGGCCTGTTCATCAAAATCGGGCCACAAGGTATCGGTGAAAAACAACTCGGTATAGGCCAATTGCCACAGGAGAAAATTACTAACCCGCTGCTCACCACCAGTGCGAATAAACAAATCTGGCTCTGGCAACCCTCCTAGGGTGAGATCAGCGCTCAATCCCTCTGCTGTAAGATCTTCAGGGCGGCACTCTCCGGCAGCCACGCGGGTGGCAAAACGCCGAGCGGCCTCTGTGATATCCCAGCGGCCACCATAATTGGCGGCTATTGCTAGCACCAAGCCGGTGTTGCCTGCGGTTAGTTGCTCCGCGACCCGAATTTCTTCTTGCAATGGTTTAGCAAATACTGAACGTTCCCCTACTACCCGCAATCGCACATTATTGCGATGCAGCGCCTTTACCTCCCGGCGTAGGGTGGCGACGAAAAGGGTCATCAATAACCGCACCTCGGTGGGAGGCCGCCGCCAATTCTCACTACTGAAGGCAAACAGCGTTAGCACCTCAATGCCTCGCTGGGCACAAACACGAACAACCTCCCGCACCCGCTCTACACCAGCACGATGCCCTGCGAATCGGGGTAAGTGGCGGCGTTTAGCCCAGCGACCGTTGCCATCCATGATGATGGCCACATGGCGGGGCAAAGCAGGGGAACTTTGAGGAGAGGAAGGGGCGTCGCCGACTTGTTCGCTCACGGAGGGGAACCGAAAGAACGGGCAGGATGGGGTTTCTTGGGCAGAAACCCCAGCGGAGGCAAACTACACTTCCATGAGGTCCGCTTCTTTAGCGGCCAGAATTTTGTCAATTTCTACAATGTACTTATCCGTTAATTTTTGGATCTCGTCTCCCCCACGCCGCTCAGCGTCCTCGGAGATATGCTTGTCCTTGAGGAGATTTTTAAGTTCCTGATTGGCATCGCGGCGAATATTCCGCACCGCCACCTTGGTGCCTTCTCCTTCATGGCGCACTACTTTAACCAGATCCCGCCGCCGTTCCTCGGTCAGAGGAGGTAGTGGCACCCGGATAACAGTGCCTGCGGTACTTGGGTTGAGCCCCAAATCAGAGGAACGGATCGCCTTCTCTACCGGTGCCACCAACCCTTTCTCCCAGGGGGTAACCGCCAAGGTTCTGGGATCAGAAATAACGATGTTGGCCACTTGGTTGAGGGGTACTTCGTTACCGTAATAATTAACCATGACATGGTCCAACAGGCTGGGATGGGCCCGTCCAGTGCGCAGTTTCCCCAGCTCCTGACGCAGGGCGTCCAAGGTCTTGTCCATGCGTTGGACAGCGCTCTTTTTGGTATCGTCAATCACGCCTTTATCCCCCGTTCTACTCGGGTCCCTTCTGGTTGACCCGTGACCACCCGGCGCAGCGCCCCAGGTTTATTCATGTTAAAGACTTGTATTGGCATTCCGTGATCCCGGCACAGCAAAATCGCCGTAGCATCCATAACTCCCAGCCGACGCTCCAACACCTCATCATAACTGAGCTGGGTATAGCGGACAGCATTGCTATCTCGGGCCGGATCCCGATCATAGACCCCATCCACTTTGGTGGCCTTTAACACCACGTCAGCCCCAATCTCGATACCTCGCAGGCTCGCCCCAGAGTCGGTGGTAAAAAAAGGATTACCAGTACCAGCCCCGAAAATGACCACCCGCCCCGCTTCCAAGTGATCCAGGGCATTCCGGGCGGAGAAAGTTTCAGCCACGGCTGGTATGGAAAATGCCGACATCACCCGAGTTACTACCCCGGCGCTGGTCAACACATCCTGCAATGCAAGAGCGTTAATAAGGGTCGCCAACATTCCCATTTGGTCACCGGTTGTGCGACGTAAACCAATGTCCACCAATCCGGCACCACGAAAAATATTCCCGCCCCCCACCACCATGGCAACCTGGACACCCAGGTCAACAATCTCCTTAACTTCTCCGGCGATGCGTTGCAGCACTTGGGGAGAGAGGCCAAAGTCTCCCTCCCCCATTAGGGCTTCACCACTGAGTTTCAGAAGAATACGGCGGTAGGGGGCAGGCTGGTTCATCTAGCTACCCTTCACCTGGGCCATTACTTCAGCTGCAAAGTCTGAGGAACGCTTCTCTAAGCCTTCCCCTACTTCATACCGGACAAAGCGAACCACTTGAGCCTTGTGATCAGCCAACAGCTTGGCTACGGTGATGTTGGGGTCCTTAACAAAAGGCTGGCCGGTTAGGGCCACTTCGTCCAAGAATTTGCGGACTCGTCCTTCCACCATTTTTTCCACAATAGCGGCTGGCTTACCACTCTCTGCGGCTTGGGCTTGGTAGATTTCCCGCTCCTTCGCGATCAGATCGGCGGGGACTTGATCGGGGGTAACGCACACTGGGCGACTGGCGGCCACGTGCATGGCAATATCCTTAGCCAACTCCCCATCCCCTCCCACCATTTCCACCAAAACGCCGATACGAATGCCGTGGACGTAGGCACCAAAAGAGCCATTGGCAGTATCCATGGTGGTAAAACGACGCACACTCATGTTTTCGCCAATTTTGGCCACCAAGGCCTGGCGCACCTGTTCTACTGAAGCGCCATCCGCTCCCAAAGGCAACGCCAACAGCCCATCCAGGTCAGCGGGTTTGTCCGCCACTACCCGACCAGCTATCCCCTCGACGAATCCCCGGAACTCGTCACCCCGGGCGACAAAATCCGTCTCGCAGTTGACCTCTACCAAAGCAGCTCGCCGTCCATCGGCAGACTGTTTGATAACCACCAACCCTTCTGCGGCAATACGCCCGGCCTTCTTATCGGCTTTGGCTAAGCCAGCCTTGCGCATAGCTTCTACCGCTGCGTCGATGTCTCCACCGGCTTCAGTCAAAGCCTTTTTGCATTCCATCATGCCGGAGCCAGTACGCTCCCGCAGTTCCTTCACCATTGCAGCACTGATTTGCATGGAATACCTCAGTAATACGGTGTTTCGAGTGACTAGCCAGCCGCCTGGGCGGTTTCGTCCAGTTCGACAAACTCATCCCCTAGCCCAGCCTGGGAACGGCCATCGAGGATGGCATCGGCCACGCCCTTGACGTAGAGCTGAATAGCCCGAATGGCGTCATCGTTGCCAGGGATGACATAGTCGATACCGTCGGGATCGTTATTGGTATCCACTACCCCAACCACCGCTACTCCCAGTTTGCGGGCTTCGCTGATAGCGATTTTTTCGTGACCCACGTCAATAACAAACAAGGCGTCGGGGATACCCCCCATCGCCTTAATGCCCCCTAAGCTTCGCTCTAGCTTATCTATTTCTCGGCGCAGCCCCAGGGTTTCTTTCTTGCTCAGACGTACCGTGCTGTTCTCCGACAGTAAGGCGTCTAAATCCCGTAGCCGCTTGATGGATTGGCGCACAGTCTTGAAGTTAGTGAGCATGCCACCCAGCCAACGATGGTTGACATAGGGCATTCCGCAACGCTGGGCTTCTTCCCGCACACAAACAGCGGCGGAACTTTTGGTGCCAACAAACAGCACCGTCCCCTTGTTAGCCGCTACTTTACCGAGGAAATTCACTGCATCGTTGTACAGAGGCAGGGTATTTTCCAGATTAACGATGTGAATCTTATTGCGCTCCCCGAAGATGTAGGGAGCCATCTTGGGATTCCAGTAGCGGGTTTGGTGACCAAAATGGACACCGGCTTCCAGCATCTGACGCATGGAAACATTAGCCATAACTTCCGACTCCAGTCAGTTTGGGTTGGACCTCCACGCTCCCCGACCGCCAACCCGTTGCAGGGCACCCGGGCGGACGTGACGAAGCGTGTGCGGAGTAATAACAACCTTTAAAGGGGGTTGTAACGGGTTTGCTATGAAAGCGGGGGCTTTATACCATAACGGGCTTTACAAACTGAAGCGCCCTACTTCTGCGTGATTTTGCAACGACTACGCCAGTATCTTCATAAATTCAACCGGTTAGGAAAGGTACATCTACCCATGGGGATCATTATTAAGGGACCACAGGAAATTGAGCAAATGCGGATCGCTGGTGGGTTAGCGGCGGATGTATTGCGCATGATCGCTCCCTACGTCCAGCCCGGGGTAACGACAGAGGAGCTGGATCGTCGTTGCCACGACTATATCGTCAACGTCCAACAGGCTATTCCTGCTCCGCTGAATTATCACGGTTTCCCTAAATCTATTTGCACGTCGATAAATCACCAAGTTTGTCATGGTATTCCCGATAACCGCGCACTGAAATCGGGGGATATCGTTAACGTAGACATCACTGTCATCAAGAACGGTTGGCATGGAGATACCAGCCAGATGTTCCTCGTAGGGGAGCCCAGTGTGGCTGCCCGCCGAATTTGCCGAGTGAGCCATGAGTGTTTGCAGATTGGCATCGACATGGTTCGGCCAGGGGTCCATTTGGGAGACATTGGTCACGCTATTCAACGCCACGCTGAGCGCAATGGCTGTTCAGTGGTGCGGGAATACTGTGGCCACGGTATTGGCCAGAACTTCCATGAAGGCCCCCAAGTCCTTCACTACGGTACCCCTGGACAGGGAGTAGTGTTATTACCGGGGATGACCTTCACCATTGAACCCATGATTAACGCTGGTAAAGCGGCGATAAAATTGCTGCCTGACAAATGGACTGTAGTCACTAAAGACCACAGCCTATCAGCCCAGTGGGAACACACCATTGCCGTTACTGAAACAGGCTACGAAGTGCTAACCCGCTTATCCGGTTGATGAAACGAGAGGGTAAGTGGTACGTTTCCCCCGCTCCCGGTGAGGTGGTTCACGGGCCTGAGTATAGGGATTAAGCAAGTCGGTCAATCACCCCGTGCTAAAAGCACGGGGCTTGTGAAGTCAAATTCGCAGGCCCGAGATTGACCAGCCTAAGT